>PMZB01000231.1 GCA_003170575.1 Chlamydiia bacterium
CAAGATCGATACTCTAAATGGTTTCATCTTGTAAAAATATTTCAAGAAGATTTTACGAAAAAAACACGCCCTATCGATAGTGAAATATCGAATGTCAAAAAATCACAACTTTCAGTAACAGATCAACAATTAAGACTAAACGAACTGACTCGACAAAAGGATGATCTGAGAAAAAGCGCTGCAGTAAACTATAGGCAGCTTTTAGAAGTCCTTCGCACCGATTTGAGTAAAGGAGCGCACCCGCTTTTTCCTCTCATCAAGGATCTTACGAGCTATAATCCAGAGGATCGCCCCTCCGCTGAACANNTTAACTTTTGCTGTTTAGTTCTTTACATGTTGAAGAAAATTATTTATGGTTCAAGAAAACATCTTGAGAGGTTCCTATGGCTACGCCAATGGATATTGATAGTGGCGAGATACTAAAAGCTCCTACACCTGAACAAGCAAGACCGCATAGGCGATCAGTCAAAGCAAAAGGTGTAGCGAGCCAGCAAGCTCGTCGAGCAAGAATGGAGGCGGCACGCAAGGCAGATAGCGTTATCTCTCGCATGACGTTGCTTGGAGAAGACAGGGAACATGTGTTATTTCAAGTTATGGAGGGAAAAAGAGAGGACCTACACACTATTCAAGAAATCGACGCAGATGTTTTTAGGGAGATTGCCGCACGTCTGCCTGATGCTGCAAAAAGGGCCTATTCATCACCTGATTTGCAAACAAAAATTAGTCACCAGATTATCGAAAAACGATGCCAGGCATTAGAGCTTCTTTGCCAGAATCAGAATATACGCGATCTGTATCAAGCTTTTCATGGAACTTCTCTTCCTTTACAAGAGGCGCTTCCACAAATGGAAGAGAGCGAAATATCTGAATTGATATTTCGTTTAGCAACTTTCATTAAGGAGTGGAATGCTCTGCCGGAGACCATGAAACAGCTCTACAAGCCAGTTAATATTCGTGCAATCTACGACCATCCAGCAGAATTTGAAAAAATCGTAGAGGCTGTTTGTTCGTATAACTTGTTCACCCAGTGCAAAGACATTGGGCTTATATCAGGTGAGACTGTTTTAAATAACAGAGAGGATGTGCGGGCTCGAGTTAGAGAAATCGCTACCATCCCCACACAGGCGCTCCAACAGGCTTTTACCACTCAAAAAACAGAAGTGTGCACCTTAATGTCAAGACTTCGCCAATTGGAAGTTACAGTTCCCCCAAAATTACGTGGTTCATTTGAAAGCATGAGAGAGAGTGGAATAAAGCTTCAGTCTGTGGACGAGGAACCTTCAGTGCCTATTTTGGCTCTTTTTCTGAAGGATTGTCGAAATCTTCAAGAACAGATAGATACATTCGAACTATTAATTATTGAAGATATTCAGAACGATCTTGGAGTGGAACAGGCTATAGCTCAACAAATCTATCGTGGTGCTCAGGACAATTGGAAAAATTTTATTGAGATTATGTCTGATGGCATTGTCAAACAAACGCACAGCATCAAGGGATTAAAAATTTACATGCTTCCAGGAACAAACCAATTAGTTGCAGATTATGGAAAGGAAGTCATTGGAAGAGGGACGTATAAAAGAATAAAATCCCTTTATCGCTTGGGAAGCCAAGAAGTGGTTCGTTTGACAAGCCACGGGAAAGAGATGAAGGAGCCTATTCAGACCAAGAAAGAAGAAATTAAGGTATTTGAAGAAGACGTGAAAACAGAGCTACAGGCTCGAGTTGTTCTATCTGGTGTACCAAATATAGCTAGCTTAACGGCGGTACGGTATTACAATAAAGAGGGAGTTCTCAAAACTCGCTATATAAGGTTTTTAGAGGCTCTTGTGTGAGGGAATACGGTTCCTAACCTGTTCCTCCGCCCAGCTTTCCCAAAATGACTCTTTACATTCTAGAAAAATTTCGTTATGTTTCAAAAAAATATCATGAGAGGCCAATATGACTGTACCGATGGATGTTGATAGCGGCGGAACACTGGAAAAGGGGGGAGGTGCTTTTGAGCAGCCCCACAGAAAATCAGTCAAAGCAAAAAGCAATGAAGCTGTTCAAATGCGTAAAGCAAGAATCCAGGAAGCACGAAAAGCGAGTAGAGTTATTTCTCGCATGACGTCACAAGGAAGAGACCGGGAAGAGGTGGTATTCCAAATTATGGAGGGAAAAAGAGAGTTGCGCACACTTCCGGAAATCGATTCGGATGTATTTAGCAGGATTGCCGCGAATATTTGTATTGCTACAAATAAAAGCTCTATCCAGCCGGATTTGCAAACTAAAATAGTCCAACAGATAATCGGAAAACGTCGGCAAGCATTAGACAAAATTTGCCAGAATCAAGAGATTCGAGATCTTTATCACGCGATCTATGGAACTGCTCTTCCCTCAAAAGATGCCCTTCCACAAGTACCAGACAGCGAAATATCCGCGCTTGTGTTTAGTTTAGCAAAATCGATTAAGGAGTGGAATACACTGCCAGATAGTTTCAAACAGCTCTACGAGCCAGTTGAGGTTCGTGCAATCTATGACGATCCAGAACAATTAGAAAGAATCCTAGAAGCGGCTACTTCGTATAAACTATTCATTCAAGCCAGAGCAAGCGGACTCATATCTGAAGTGCCTGTTTTTAAAGCAAGAGAAGAGGTGCAGGTAAAAGCAAAGGAAATTGCTTCCCTCATGGCACAGTCGCCGCAGGCTGTTTTTGCTGCTCAGGAAACAGTTGTCAGCAATGCAATGAACAAACTGCGGCTATTAGAAGTTACAGTATCCCCCAGTTTACGTGGGCTCTTTGAAACCACAAAAGAGAAGGGAATGAATCTTCTTTCTTTAGAATGCCCTGAAGCCCAAGCTGCAACAGCATTTT
>PMZB01000293.1 GCA_003170575.1 Chlamydiia bacterium
GACAACAAGTCCAATATCTCTAGATAGCATCAAAAATCAGTCATCTTCATGTGCTACTCTTTCTGGAAAAATTCAGGAATTGGCCAAAAAGATTGAGCAAATAGGGCAACAGACTGGTTTAACTGAGAGTGTTCAGGAAGAAGTAATTAAAGCCTCAGAAGTTCCTGCAGAGACTTTGGAAGAGTTAAAAAAAGAAGCATCTTCGTTACAAGAACCAGTAGCTTTATGTCTGGATACTGCGAATAAAATGTTAGGGGATGCAACACAACATTATAAAAAGAAAAAGGAAGTTTCAGAGCTAAGAAAAAAGATTGAAGAGCTGGAGATTTGCCAAGGAGAGCTTGAGAAACTACTACCTCCTTCCCCGCCAGTGAAAAAGAGAAAAAGAGAGCCATCAGAGGTAAAGAAACAAGACCAAGAAGTAGAAACTCCAAAGGTGCCTCCTGAAAGTGAAAAGAAGGCGTTGGAGCGCAAACGTGCCGCACCGAAAGGAGAGTCTCTTCGCCCAGAAAAAAAACCAAAATTGGGCCCTGAAAAATCAGAAGTTTCTCCTCTTACTCTCATCAAAAACTTTACAAAAAGGTATGAAGCTCTGGTTAAAGATAATAAGTTAGATTCCGCTGAAGCTGAGGCTCTATTTTCAGATATGATGAAATTTGATATTTGGGGCTATCCGTTTAAAGAGGATCGTAATAATCCAGACTATAGTGAAGCTGTAGATTTGATTAACAAATCGAAATGGATAAAAATCTTTACACATCAATTGGCAATAAGACAGCTGTTCTCAAGGGTGGATGAATTCAAGGGAGCTTTCAGCAAACTTATATTTACGTTTACTGAGGATGCAGCATCAGAGTTTGTTTCAAAAGCCAACGACTTAGAAGAGAATGTTAAGTTGTATCTCGATCCTAAAAAAGAAAGTGCCGAAGTGTGTAACCAACTAGAATCGTCGCTCAAGTTGGTAACTGACTATCGCGAACGAATAATCAAGATGGGAGCTAATTATCGTGAACAAATCATGAAGAAGATGGTAATGCTCGAACCTCCCTCTACAGAATTAGAGAAAAAGGTAGCTCAATTGCGTGGAAAAGGATTATCTGAAGAGCAAGCTGGCCAGTGGGCTCCAGCGGTTGTGGTGGGAGAGATGCAAACGCAAGCAGCAGCACAGGCAAGTGCTGCGGCGGGGATACAAAGGGAAACTAAGACGAGCCAAGAACAACAAGGGGAGGCTATCCCAAAGCAACAGGGTGCTGCTGAACAGTTGCAGACCATAGTTAAAATTGGTTACGCAGCAAATGCATTAGAAAACTTAGGAGGGGGAGCTTTGACAGCATTAAGTAAAGTTGGAGTTGAGACGCCTGTTGCTGTAGGTTGGGCCGCTTCGCTTGGTTGGCATGGTTTATCGAAGATTGCAACTTCATCCGCGCCTGGAGCTATTCTTGGATACAGATCATACACAAACTGGGATAGGATGCAAAAATGGGTGGGTGTCGCAGTAGGTTTTCCTACAGTAGTAGGACTTGTTGCTCGTGGTGTTCCGCCATGGACTGCTTTAAAGGGGGCATCTACAGTCGCTCTTATTGCAGGAGAGGCTTCAAAAATGTCAGCAGTTCGAGAAGTGGCAAGTAAAATAAAAATTGGTGCGCAAAGGTTCTTACACCTTACATAAGCATAAATACAAGCAAGAAGAAAGCACCAGGCCTAGACGTATTCTCTCTAAAGAAAGTATACTATCTAACCGTATATCCTTTTTTGGAGAGATTTTATGAAGGGCTCAACGTTTGATATTCGCCGCAGGTTTCTTGATTATTTTAAGCGTCAAGGGCATGCAGAAGTTGCTTCATCCCCGGTAATTCCCCATGACGATCCGACACTTCTTTTTGCAAATGCTGGTATGAACCAGTTTAAGGATGTGTTTTTGGGAAAATCGAGACGCGATTACACGCGTGCCACGACAAGCCAAAAATGTATTCGTGCAGGCGGCAAACACAATGACCTGGAAAATGTAGGCCATACAAGCCGGCACTTAACCTTTTTTGAAATGCTCGGAAACTTTTCCTTTGGCGACTATTTTAAAAAAGAGGCAATCCGATTTGCTTGGGAAGTCTCAACTCAAGTGTTTGAGCTTCCTGAGGAGAAAATTTGGCCGACTGTCTACAAAGATGATGACGAAGCGTTTGAGCTGTGGACCCAATATGTTCCTGCTAGTCGAATTACTCGTTTTGGAGAAAAAGAAAACTTTTGGGCAATGGGGGATACTGGTCCTTGCGGCCCCTGTTCAGAGCTTCTTTTTGATAAAGGAAAAGAATATGGAACTGCCTCAAACCCACTCGAAGACACGTCTGGTGAGCGGTTTTTAGAGTTTTGGAACCTTGTGTTCATGCAGTATAACCGCAAGCAAGATGGCGCAATGGATCCTTTGCCGCGCCCTTCGATCGACACGGGAGCTGGCTTAGAGCGTGTTGTGAGCCTTGCGCAAGGCAAAGACACCGTATACGAAACAGATGTGCTGCGCGGGCTTATCCAGGGAGTGGAACGTGTCTCTGGAATTTCGTATGATATGAAATCGCCTTTAGCTCCGGCCTTCAGAGTGATTGCTGACCACTTGCGCTCATTAAGTTTTGCAATAGCAGATGGGTCTCAGCCAAGTAATGTGGATCGCGGCTATGTTCTGAGGAAGATTTTACGAAGAGCTGTTCGTTACGGAAAACAGCTCGGTTTTGATGGCCCATTTTTGGGAAAACTGCTTCCTGATCTCATTGCGCTTATGGGAGATCCGTACATCGAATTAATCCATTCACAACGGCGTATTGAAGAGATTCTCACATTGGAAGAGGAGTCATTCTTCAAGACATTAAAGCGCGGAGGCACGCTTCTTTCTTCTGTAATTGATAAAGCCAAGAAAAAGGAAAAAGAGATTTCAGGGGATGATGCTTTCTTGCTCAAAGATACATATGGACTGCCCTTTGAAGAGATTCAGTTAATTGCTATTGATAATAGCCTTTCCATTGACACGAAGAAGTTTTTCCAACTGGAGGAAGAAGCAAAGGAAAGATCCCGCGCTGCCAGAAAAACAACTGCTCAAGTTGCAGAAAGTTCTTGTTATGAAGCAATTGTGAAGGAGTTTGGCCCGGTCAAGTTTTTACGGCCAACTCCGCATGAAGTGGAAGCAAAAGTGATTGCATGTATCAAAGAAGGCGAAAGAGTAGATGCTCTCAAAGAAGGAGAGGAAGGTGCGGTTATCCTTGATGTGACTCCATTTTATGCTGAAATGGGCGGGCAGGTAGGCGACCGTGGGGTTTTGAAGTTTAAAAATACCCTCTTTACTGTTGAAGATACACAGGCGCCCTACCCAGGAGTAATTGCTCATGTTGGAAAAGTAACGAGGGGAGAGATATCAGTTGGAAATAGCCTTACAGGGGAAATTGATGAAGTACGGCGTAGGGATACTGAAAGAAACCATACGGCTACTCACCTCTTGCACCTTGCTCTCCATGAGGTTTTGGGGGAACATGCGCATCAGGGAGGCTCGCTTGTATGCCCTGAATATTTCAGATTTGACTTTTCCCATCACAAGGCCCTGACCCCGGAAGAGTTAATCAAGATAGAAGAGCGTGTTAATCAGCTCATCCAACAAAGCCTTCCTGTTTCAGACTATGAGCTTCTTCTTGAAGAAGCGCAAAAGCGGCATGATATCAAGCAGTTTTTCGGGGAAAAGTATGGAAGCGTCGTGCGCGTGCTTGAAGTTGGCCCATCCAAAGAGCTGTGCGGCGGAACGCACGTGGCAAATACGGGCACTATTGGTTACTTTAGGATTATCAAAGAATATAGTATCGCTGCAGGGATGCGCAGAATTGAAGGAGTTACAGGCCTTTGCGCCGTCCAAGAAGCAAGAAATACAGATAAAGCGTTTGACGCGCTTGCGGCAATGTTAAAAGTGCCCACTCCAAAAGTTGAGGAAAAGATCACACGCCTTGTTGCAGATAATAAAGAGTTGGAAGCGGAAGTGAAGGCTTTGCGAAGAGAAAAAGTCCAGCTTCATGTTGCAGCTCTTTCTAAAGACGCAACTAAGAATGTCATGTTTGGATCGTTACCCATAGCAGCAAGCGATTTATCTCTTGCGCTTGAGGAAGCAAGCAAGCTTCATCCAGAGTGCGTGCTTGTTATCGGGTGTACAGATAGCGGCAAAGCCCATCTTTCGATCAAGGTTCCTAAGGGGTATGACAAAGCAAATGCAGGAGAGCTCTTGAAAGCAGGGCTTTTGTTGATTGAAGGTGTTGGCGGCGGCAAGCATGAACATGCACAAGGCGCTGGCAAACGCCCAGAGAAAATTCAAGAAGCCATACTGGCCGTTGTGAGTAAGGTTTAAAATCAAAACTCAAAATGCAACAGCCTGACTTTGATACACAATTTACAAAACTTTTGATGGAGAAGCGCTCTCTCTTGTGTGAGCGCCTTCTCCTGCCTATGAAAGTGGCGCTTATCTCAGAAGCGTTTCGGCTGACAGGAAAATCCATTCTTGTACTCACAGGAGAGGGCCAAGAGGCTTCTACCTTTGTCCAAAACCTGGACTTCTTTGCACTGAATGCTCCAGTAGAATTTCCATCATGGGAGACTCTTCCTTCGGAATGTGTTGCTCCAAGCCCTGATATTGTAGGTGCGCGCGCCAAAGCACTCCACACAATCACCACATCCAATGTGCCGCTCATTGTGGTAAGTTCGCTTCAGGCTTCTCTCCAGAAAGTGATCTCAACGGAAACCATGGCGCTTTCCAATATTAAGGTGAGTCAAAAAGAAGAAATCTCTTTTGACGCGCTGAAACTACAGCTTGCAGCTATTGGCTATGAACGCAAGCCGATAGTGATTGAAAAGGGTGAGTTTGCTGTCCGTGGCGGCATTGTAGATGTCTTTCCTGTGACGGAAAGCAGGCCCGTGCGATTGGAATTTTACGCAGACGAGATTGAGTCTATACGGTATTTTGAACCACATTCTCAGCGCACCCAAGAAAAGAGTGAGGCTGTGTTTATCACCCCTGCCAAAGAGTTGGAAGCTCTCTTAAAAGCAGACGAGAAAAACCTGACTTCTATTTTTTCAATTCTGGGGAAAGATTTTATCGTCGTGCTTGATGACCTAGAAAGGCTTGAAGATAGATACGCAAGTTTAGCCTCACAGGGTGGGACAAAATCGAAAACATTTATGGGAGTGGATGAGTGGCTTGACCACGTATTGTCCCTACAATCCATTTCATTTTGTTATGAGCCTATAGAATCTCTTTCAGAAGTGGCCTATGAGCCAAGAAAACGGGTGGCTTATGCCCGAGGTGGCCATGAGCCTATTCGCTTTTCGATGTTTGAAAGGGAGTTTGCTGTCGAACGGCTCAATCACCCGTTCCTTTCTTTGGGAGAGTTTTACGAAGAAAAGTGTCTGCTCACCAGCCCTCCTGAAGGGGAAGCCTTGCTTGATTGCTTTATGCAAACGCAAAACTCTTTATCCCACACAATCATTGTACAATCCCTTGTAGAGCTTGAGTGGTTTAAGAAAAAACTGGAACAAAGAGGAGGAGAGCTCTCTCCCAAAACGGCTGTTAAAGAGGGGTATCTTTCCTGCGGGTTTGGAAGAGTTGATACTGGAGACATCTTCTTTCCTACAACTGAGCTTACAGGAAGAGTCACTGTTCGACGGGATACAAGGCGGGTCTCGTCTCCGGTTACAGAATATGATGCATTTGATTTGGCCCCTGGCGATCTTGTTGTGCACTTTCACCATGGTTTGGGACGGTATCTGGGGGTAGAAAAGAAAAAAGATAATTTAGGCAAGGAACAAGAGTTTTTCGTTATTGAGTATGCGGAAAACTCCCGCCTTTATGTGCCTCTTGCCCAGGCGCATCTTGTGAGCAAATATGTTGGCGGGGGGGAAGAGGCTCCGAAGCTCCATATCCTTGGAACCAATAAATGGAAAAAGCTTCGAGAAGACACTGAGCGGGCAATTGTTGGATATGCATCAGATCTTCTTCAGGTCCAAGCCAAAAGGGTAATGGCGGGCGGATTTCCATATCCTGTAGACAGTCTTTCCATGCAGCTTTTTGAAGCTGAGTTTCCCTATGCCGAGACAGAAGATCAGCTGCGGGCGATAGGAGAGATTAAAAAAGACATGTGCTCTAGTAAAGCCATGGACCGGCTTGTGTGCGGTGATGTGGGATATGGGAAAACTGAAGTTGCCATGCGGGCGGCCATAAAGGCTGTGCTGGATGGGAGAAAGCAAGTGGCAATGCTTGCCCCCACAACAGTGCTTGCAATGCAGCATTATGAGAACTTTGTGGAGCGGATGAACCCTTTTGGGGTGAGAGTTGGAGTTCTTTCTCGTTTTGCGACGCCAAAGCAGAATAAGCACACAGTAGAGCAAGTAAAAAAGGGCGAGATCGATATTATCATTGGAACGCACCGACTCATCCAAAAAGATGTGGAGTTTCATGATCTGGGCCTTCTTATCGTGGACGAGGAACAGCGGTTTGGTGTGCGAGCCAAAGAGAAGTTAAAAATTATGAAGGAGGGAGTAGATACTATTGCCCTCTCGGCTACGCCAATCCCCCGAACCCTTTATCTTTCTCTGATTGGCATTCGGGATCTTTCGACCATCAGCACGCCTCCCTATGACAGGCTTCCTATCAAGACAGTTGTGTGCGAGCCTTCCGACGGGGTGATTCAGTCAGCGCTTTTGCGAGAGCTCAATCGCGGAGGCCAAGCGTTTTATATCCACAATAGGATAGAGACCATCTTTGAAGCGGCAGAGAGGGTTAAAAAGCTTCTGCCTCGTGCACGCATTAGTATTGGCCATGGACAGATGGATGCAGATGAGCTGGATCTTGTGTTCCACGCATTTAAGCGCGGCGATGTAGACATCCTCATATGTACCTCTATCGTAGAAAATGGGATCGATATTCCAAATGCCAACACCATCATCATTGATCGAGCAGATCGATTTGGCATAGCTGAGCTGTATCAGCTGCGCGGACGTGTGGGCAGGTGGAACAGGCGTGCCTATGCGTACTTTCTGATCCCTCAGCAGCGCATCTTGTCCGAAGTTGCCCGCAAGCGGATCGAGGCTATTGCCCAAGCAGGCGGATATGGCGGAGGCATGCGTGTTGCCATGCGGGATCTAGAGATTCGAGGGGCAGGAGATATCCTTGGGACAGAGCAGTCAGGCCATGTTGCAGCTATCGGGTTTCACCTGTATTGCAAGATGCTCAAGCGTGCCATAGAGAGCCTTCAGGGCAAGGCCCCCAGTTGGACAATTGACACACGAGTGGATACTCCCTTTGACGCAAAGCTTCCTGAATACTATGTGAACGAGGTTTCTCTTCGCATGGAGTTTTACCAGCGGCTTGGGGAGGCTAGAACCCAGGAAGAAGTGGCTGCCATTTCCGAGGAGCTAAGAGACAGATTCGGAGCGCTTCCTGAGCCTGCTCTTTGGCTGCTTTCGCTTTCGCGTGTACGAACATATGCAGCAAGTCATGGATTTACTACTATTAAGCTTGATTCCTACACGCTCTTTCTCGAGCGTAAGACTGGAAAAGAAAGCCATACAAACAAAGTGCTTGTTGGCCGCATCAAGACCCCTGAGGATTTTGAAACAAAGGTAAGGGCTGCGATTGACGGGATGCTTTCGAAGTAACAAAGTTCAACAAAATCTCAACCTTAGCCCCATACCATGAATAAGCGCAGTGAAGTTTCGTAGTTCTGGGTTTCCATGAGGAGACAGAATTCTGTAAAGAATTTCGCGACGCAAGTGTGATTTTTTTGCAACTTTTCCAACTCCACCTTGCGCTTCAGCGACATTTTTAAGGGCTAGAAGTAAAATCTTCTGTGATTCATTGTCACCTAGTTTGCTTTCTTCCAAAGCAGCATTTAAATACGCAATAGCTTCTTCATGATCTTTAAGATCCTTTAAAAGATCTTCTTGGTAAGATACGCTTGGAGGATGTTTTTTTTTCATATTTACTC
>PMZB01000203.1:0-3580 GCA_003170575.1 Chlamydiia bacterium
CTAAAACACTATTTCGCCATTTCAATAAAAAAAGGAATATCATTAAAAACCTTCTTTTTACTAATATCTATAGATTCTGAGCTTAATAAAAGAGGAGTTTGTTTTTATGGCGTCTACAAACCCAGTTGCTCCATCTAGTCCAGTACCTACAACCCAACAATTCTATTGGCCGCAAGACCTCAAAACACTTGCATTGTCGGAAGAGGATGCAAGAGTTATTGAGATTGCTCTACGATGGGCACGCAGCACACAGAAGCTACTCCCATATTCTAAATCGAATGAGCCCTATGTTATGGAAAAGGACGATTCATCCCAAGGAGAAACCGGTTCCAGGCTTCCTTGCCGTGTTGAAGTTTGGAGTGACGGATCTCTAATCCAGACGTCTCAAAAACTCTGGGTGGAAAATAGCTCTGCTCTTATTCGACATAGCGGTGTCAATGCGCAATTCTATTGTCCCGATAATGGCATATTATACAGGAAGAAAGCAGTGCCCAAGTTAGCGGACCAAGCTGATGTTATTACAGAGGCAGCAAATCAAGAAATAGAAAATCTGCTCCAGGAGGTTGTGAGGTCAGGAAAACCTCTGGAAGTGTGCTCTTCTCCTGAAGATTTTGAGGATTCAGCAAAATAAGGTTTTACGCTTTTTGGCTTAGAAGATAGGCAGTAACCTGGGCTTTAACTTCCAGTGGATAGAGAAATCCCAGTCCATGCCGACCTTCTTCAAGAATAGGCTGCGTTACTTTTGGATAGTGTCCGAGACCACATTCAAGAGGAACAATTATGTCATTTTTGCTTTCAAGCGAAAGGCAGGGGATAGGCGGGAGTAGCTCTGAGTAATCAACAAATAAGCTTTTTAAATCATTGAGAAGAAGAGCTTTGTTGATGTGATCTCTTGTAACTTGAAAATCTACTCCACACATTTTGTAGAACGAGGCAAGTGTTTTTTCAGGATCCTTTTCAAAACTTTGAATCATTTTGAGGAGCTCTTTTTCCCGACGCTCATGAAGAGAGAAAGGCCCAAGAAAGTTGAGGAAGCTATTGAGTCCAATAAGTGCAGAAAACGTGAGGCGCGTCTGCAAAAGCTTTATCAGGCCAAGCGAGTGACCAATTCCTATCCAAGTTCCAGAAGTTGGAAAAGGTTTTGGATTTCCAAAATACCCTAAATCTACTGTGTAGACGGTGTGTGGAGCCAATAAAGGCGTAAGGTTTTGCCAGAATGAAGAGTCAAAGCCCCATCCATGGCACAGAAGAAAGTTCATAGTGTTTTTATCGCAGTTATAAGTGTTTCAATATCCTCTTGTGTATGCTTTGTCGTGAGGGCTATGCGAAGGCGGGAAGAGCCAGGCGGGACAGAAGGCGGCCGAATTGCAGAGACAATAATGTTTTCTTTAGCCAGCTTTTCTTTTGCTGAAAGAGTGCGCATTTCACTTCCCAGAATAATAGGAATGATGTGTGTGGAAGAGCTTCCTGTGTTAAATCCAAGCTCCTGTAATCGTGTGCGAAGATACGAAGCATGTTGCATAAGCATCTCTCTTTCTAGGGCAAGCTGAGGGATCATTTCCCAGGCCTGATATGCAGCAGCAATTAGAGGCGGAGGTAAAGCAGTCGAGAAAATAAACCCAGGGCATGTATTGACAAGAAATTCTTTTATTATACTCGAGGTTGCAATGTACGCGCCAAATGCTCCAAGAGCTTTGCTAAAAGTGCCCATAACAACGTGAGGGATGGAAGAGAGATCTACTCTTTTTGAAAGGCCATATCCAAACACCCCTGTAGCATGCGCCTCATCAAGGTAGAGAAGGGCCTCAAATTTTTTTGCAAACGAGACAAGTGTTTCAAGCGGTGCAACATCTCCATCCATGCCAAACACGGTTTCTGTGACAATGCATTTTTTTCGTGGATCGCTTTCATAGCGCGCAAGCAGTTTTTCTAAATCCTGCATATCATTGTGACGAAACCTGACAAGGTGGGCTTGCGCAAGAAAAGCAGCCTGATACAGGCTTGAGTGGGCATATTTATCGAAGAAAAGAATGGGTTGGCTTTTCAGCACTTTTTTATCGCAAAGAGTGGAGAGGGCGGAACAGTTTGCCTGAAACCCTGAGCAAAAGATAAGCGCTGCCTCGCATTTTTTATCCTGCGCGATACGTTCTTCAAACCTTTCAAAAATAGGCCTATTTCCAGAAAGCAGCCTAGAGCCTGTGCTTCCCATGCAAAGGGATTTTCCGGCAACTTGTAAAAGAGCGGGGTGGGAACTTAAATTGAGATAGTCATTTGTAGAAAAATCTAAAACCGGATTGCTCATTTCAAGAGGAGGAGGTAAAATTCGATACATATTTTTTTCTTTCAATGAGGAGAGCGCGCGTGAATAAAGCTCATCAAAGCTCATGGAGTCTCGAGCGGGCAAAAACTCTTTTTCATCAACCATTTTTAGATCTCTTATTCCAGGCACAGACTGTGCATCGGCAGCATTTTACCCCAAATCAGATTGAGATGAGTACACTTTTGAGCATTAAGACGGGCGGTTGCTCGGAGGATTGTTCGTACTGCGCGCAGTCAAAGCGCAACCAGAAGCCTATAGAAAAGACGCCACTTATGTGCTTAGAAGATGTACTTGCAGCAGCAAGGCGGGCAAAACAAGCTGGATGCAATAGGCTTTGCATGGGGTATGTAGGAAGGGGGCCTTCAAGCAAAGACCTTGAGCCAATCTGTGAGATGATTGCAGAGGTTAAAAGAATAGGGCTTGAGACATGCGTGACCTTAGGGCTTTTGACAAGAGACCAAGCGAAACGCCTAAAAGGAGCAGGGCTTGATTATTACAATCACAATATTGATACCTCTCCTGAATATTACTCCCAAGTTATTACCACCCGCACCTTTGAAGATCGGCTGAAGACTATAGAGTATCTGCGTGAATTTGGCATAAAGGTATGCTGTGGGGGCATTTTAGGTATGGGGGAGTCTAACGATGACCGTATATCCATGATCGTCGCTCTTGCCAATCTGAATCCCCACCCCGAGAGTGTGCCTATCAATTGGCTGGTTCCGGTTCCAGGAACGCCGCTCGAAAATCCTCCTCAGATGAATTCTTTTGATTTTGTCCGAACAATTGCCCTCTCTCGCATCATGATGCCTACCTCACGCATCCGTCTTTCAGCCGGAAGAGAGGCTATGTCAGATGAGCTTCACTCTCTTTGCTTTGCAGCTGGAGCAAATTCCATCTTCCAGGGAGATAAACTGCTCACTGTGAACAACGCTTCCGCTGAACGAGATCAAAAGCTGTTTTCTTCCCTGGGCCTTTTCCGGCAAGAACGCTAACCCCTGAGGCCTGATACATCAAATTCGATCTTTGTACTCTCGCCAAGGCAATTTCGCCTATTTTTATGATCACAAAATCAGGATAGTGAATTTATGGATTTCTAGTTTGCTGATTTCTGGAAGTAGCGAGGTGTGTTGTTTGTCATCAAGGAAAATTCGACAAGAGAGATTTCCGATTTCTGGAGGCAGGGAAGTGAGTTGGTTGTAAGACAGCCTGAGCTTGGTCAGATTTATGAGTTTTACGATTTCTGGCGGGAGGGAGGTG
>PMZB01000203.1:3618-4424 GCA_003170575.1 Chlamydiia bacterium
AGATTTATGAATTTTCCGATTTCATGTGGAAGCATGAAAAGATTGCAGAATGATAGCCCCAGCTCTGTAACTGTTTTTGTATTTTCTTCATTGTTAAGCCAGTTTTGTATGTGGGTTGCTTTCTCCTCCAAGGTCATGCTTTCTCGGGTGCCTGCTAATCTACCAAAACATTGATTGAGTGAATATTGATACGAGGTTTGCCACAACAGTCTAAGTTTTTCATTGTTCATGATAAGATCAACGAGAGAGCCTCTATACTGCACATTTTCTGGAAGGAGCTCATTGATTTTCTTTAGTCGTGCTTGTACTTTTGCGAGAAACTCGATTTCATGCCCTTGAATGTCACTGGCAGGAGGACATTGAATCCCAAGATCTGAAAGCCAATGATTTTTTTCATCTAATTGGCACAGTTCTTTTGATCTGCTCGAAACATTTTCAGGATACGCAGCATAAAAGCGGCGACAAGTGGTTCGCGTACTTCTGTTTGGACCATCAAGATAACTAAAAATTTGAGTGAGAGGTTCGGAAGGAAGATCGAGAAATTCTGTTTTGGATTGGTTGTTTTTTTTGAACAGATGCGAAATTTGATTCCATAAGAGTTCTGGGACTTTAGAGATTACTCGACCGAACCAGGAACGAATCCCTTGTTGTGGAAAGGATGATGATATAGAGCGTTCATGTGTTACATGAGGAGTGCTGTTTTGATCGATTGGTTGAACAGACATAATCGCCTTCCTTTATTTTTGCTCAATATGTGTGATTATAAATTTACAGCAAAATTATATTTAGAATTTCCTGGATTGTCA
>PMZB01000147.1 GCA_003170575.1 Chlamydiia bacterium
AATTCTTTAAGCTCATTCGGGGTAAGGCTTAGCGGCGGAGAAAGAATGGGTTTTCCAACACATAGTGTCATTATTGATATAAAGTCCTTTAATTAAAATAAAAGAGTTATATCACAAGCATGGAATTATCGGGTCAAGGCAGGCCAGCTAAGTGATACGTAGTCTATATCAACAGCTCCGCCATCGGTCGATGCTGCACTCCCAATCGTTAAATTAAGAGCCTCTGAAGGGACTTCTGCAGCAAGGAGGTTAAAGATAGGCGTGTTGTTTATATAAAACTGGACATCACCATTTGGAACGGATCGAAGCATACGCAGTTGTACCCAGTCGGTAGTTACAGGTACAGTTGTGGTTTGAGTTTTAAGCGTTCCATCATTCCACTGAATAGACCAGAACCCAGGGGTGAGATCGCTTACGAAAGCAACAAAGGTCGTAAGATCTTCAGAAAAGAACCCATAAGAGGTTTGTGTGTCTGTATTGACGCGTACAATCATCTTTAGATCAAATGGGTCTGGAAGGTACACACTGCCAACAGTGTCAGAAAGCTGAAGCAAGGATTCAAAATCGCCAATAGGGCCTGTGGGGCCTGGGGCAATAAGTTCGATGACTCCAGGATGATTGGCCAGAGGACCTGGAGGAAGAGATGTAGAGACTTCTCCTGTAAGAAGAGTCCAGCCTAAACCACCTATGGTTTGAGAAGTAGAGTTGCCTGAGATAAATTCATCCCAGACAATCGGACGTAAAGGATTAAACAGCGTTTTTTGAGCACTGCCTGTGGGACCAAAAGCACCCGTGCTTCCTGCCATCCCTTGGGTCCCTTGTGGACCAGTAGGACCCTCATTTCCTTCCACCCCATTTAACCCAATTGGACCGACTAAGAACCCTCGGGGGCCTTGAAGTCCGCGAAACCCAGCTGGACCTTTTGGCCCAATTTTTCCGACTCTTCCTTGTTTTCCTTGGGGTCCTCTTTCTCCACGATCGCCGCGTTCGCCACGCATCCCCGGTGTCCCGTGAGAAGCTATGAAAGGACCTTTCAGGTATATCTCTTCAGTTTGCTTAGATGCATTGATGTCAAACTCACCACTTGTTCCTACATTCATTACACCCAAGAAGCTCAAAATATATACAAACAAGGTGAAGAATTGGTTTTGTGCAAAAAATTTTGGGCACGGGGTTGCCGCAGCACACCAGCAGGTAATCAATCGCTTAAACAAACGGAGTATATACATTTTCTGTGTCCTCAAAATTTACTACCTGTCAAGAGTTGGAAATCGTAATGAAAAATAATCAAGATCAAATATTCCTTGTGAAACAACTTCTGCATCAAGCGGCACTGCTGGAATGTCTGAGGATATTGTCCCAAGAAGCGTATTGTTGATATAGAAGTAAAGAGGGCCGTCAGTGGCAACTCGTTTGATTCTAACGTTTGTCCATTCTGTAGTGACAGGAATATCTGAATTAATTCGTGTTTCTCCATAAGGAGAGCCTGCAATAGCTGCCCAAGTACACACATTTGTGTAGATAGCTATTTGACTATTGTATCCGTCCGAAAGGTTTAGAGCTACCCAACTCCCTTCACAAGGCAGACGAATGATCCAGCAAGCCTCAAAAAGATCTACTGGATTAAATACTCCCTGTTGATTACGAGAAAGATACAATCGATGACTCCACCAATCAACATTGCCACAGTTCGTTGCCTTGTATTGAAGCACTCCAGGATGATTTGCTGAATATCTTGTGGTCTCCAGCATTTTTACATTCCCATTTTCACAGAACCATCCAAGCGCTCCAATCCCTTCTGACACGTCAGATGGGCCAGAGATAAACTCATCCCAGATTAATGAACTTGTTCCATCATGGAATGGGAAAAGAGGAGCACCTCCACGAGCTCCTTTTATCTGTGGTCCTAGCGGGCCTGTTGGGCCTTGAAGACCTTGAGGGCCTTGAGGACCTAGTTCACTTGGAGCTGGTCCTGGCATGCCTTCAGGGCCCATTGGCCCGCGCTTTCCTTGCCGCCCTACCTTCCCCGGAGGGCCAATAGGCCCTATACGCTGACTGCGGCTTTCTTCACATTCAGTAGGATTGGGGTGGTAATTTCTCAGCTCCGGAAGAGTATGCGAGCCTCTTTTGACTTGGCTTTGATCCTGGGCTGCCAGCAAAGAAGTACTGCTTGCAAACCAGATAATCCCAAGAAAAAAGCAACTAAGGGACTGGGCAAAAATAACCTGGACGATTCGTCTGACTGTGACCGTTGATCTGTTGACGATCGTTCCTAGTCCGTAACTCGCTACGAACGTCGTCACGATCGTCAACATCTCAACGGCCTCGCTCATCCGAATCATACATCTTATTTTTGTCCAGTCCCTAAGACAAACCTTCACACTTTCCTCCACTACCTAACCAGGCTTGGCCATTGGATGGACATGTAGTCAACGTCTGCGTTGAATGTCACTTGATTCGTTCCAACATTGCCTTGGATAAATATTGTCATTGTACCAGTGGGAATGTTCGAGGTGAGCAGGAAAGAAGTGCCGTTAATCGTGAAAGTAAGCCCTGTTGAATTTCTTGTGATCTTAAAATTAGTCCACGCACCACTCTGAGCTGGAATAAGCGTGTCTTGAGTATAAATAGCAGATCCTTGTTTTGTGACGACTTGCCAGTTGGGGGAGTTGCCATTAAATTGAAAGAAAATTCCATCTGTAGGTTGTGAGGGCATGTTATCGCCTAATCCTAAGCTAAGAATTGTCATTCCTTGAATAAGGCCATTGGGGCGCACAATGAAATTGAGTTCAAACGAATCTGACACGTCTGTAGTAAAGCCTGGAGAGGTATAAAGAGTGGACGTTCCCGCAACTGCAGGAATCATGTTCAGAATGCCTGGATGATTTGGTGCTGCAGCTTCATAACTAATCGTTGCATTATTTGATGCCGACCAGCCCAAAGCTCCAATTGTTCCGCTTGCAATTCCCCCTGAAACAAACTCCTCTATGGCATACGTGTGAGTTGCGTCAACAAGGGGCCCTACATCTCCTGTGGGCCCAATTGGGCCTGTTGCCCCTGTAGCTCCTGTTGCCCCGGTAGCTCCTGTCGGCCCTGTCTCTCCTGTAAGACCTGTAGGACCAACTGGACCTTGCGGCCCAGGAATTCCTATAGGTCCTTGCGGCCCCATGGGTCCGGTTGGACCAACCTTGCCGACCATACCGCAAGGACCCTTTTTCCCTCGCTTACCGTGCTTCCCTTTTGGGCCATGGCGCCCTTTGTGGCCTCTTACAAAGCCCTTTTCAACTGAAAATTCCTGAACTCCTGTTTTTTGGGAATCGTCGGCAAAACTCTTCGGAGAATCAAGACTTCCCAGGAATAAACTTAAGCATGGTAACACTAAGAAAACAGCTCGTTTCATCTCTACCCTCATTGTAAGAGCCTTTTTTGGGCAAAAGGCTTTTATACTTTCATCTGATCACTGTATAGGTTCAGAAACTTACTTGGTAAGGATTTTGCATGTCAAGCGCATTCATGCTTTTCTATCCTTTCTTCAGCCATTGGAGGGCAATAAGCCCATTATTGATCCATTTTTCACCGGAGATAGAGGGGGCTTTTGTGTAGGTGAAGGTTTTGTGGATGATGGGAATTAAGGGAAGCTCATTGAGAGCAATAGTTTCTGCTTGAAGAAGATAGGAATTTCTTTCCGCTTCATTCGTGGTTTCCTCTGAAAGACCAAGCATTTTGGAGTATTCAGAAGAACACCAGGCCGTGGGATTAAGCCTACTATCAGGATATTTTAAGAGTTCTAAGGTGTAGATTGGATCTTGGATCCAGGAAAGCCAACGAGCAACCACAAGATGAAAATCCCCATCAAACATCTTCTTTAAGTATGTTCCCCATTCCTGAAATGCTATCTCTACTTGTATGTGAAGGCGTCGCTTTAACTGCTGTTGAATCAATTTTACAATTGTCTTCGCAATCGGATCATCTGAGTAGTTAATCACTATGACCGGATAATTCTCTTTGGTGTACCCAAGTTCTTGTATTCCTTCCTCAAAGAGAAGGAGAGCTTCTTCTGTCTGGTTATCTTCAAAAACAGGAGATTGCAGAAGCGTTGCAGAATTAAGAACGAGGCTCCTTGCAGGAGCTTCGGTGCATTGAAGGGCTTCACAGATCTCTTGCCTATTCACTGCCATAGCAAGAGCTTTCCGAATTTTGATCGAGGAAAGATGATGCACATTTGTCCGACACGCAATCCAGTACACCCCATCCGCGTCATGATGAGAGACTCGATCAGTCTCCTTTTCTTGAAATGCCTCAAATCCAGGATTTCCAAAAGGATCGCCATACCAATCCAGTTCGCCGGCCTTGAATAAACTGTACGCCACCTTTGAGTCTTCAATAATTGTAAACCGTAAACGATTGGCAGTAACTTCCTTCTTATTCCAGTAAAAAGGGTTTTTCTCTAGGGTAATATAAGAGCGAGGGAGCCGTTCTTTAACAACATACGGTCCATTGCAAACATATTCTGGGAACGTTTTCGTTGACCAATCTGAAGTTTTTGCATATTTTCGATGCACCGGTGAGAAGAATGGGTTTGAAAGAAGTTCGAGAAAATAGGGAGCAGGGTGTTCAAGGCGTATTTGCAGTGTTTTTTCATCCAAGGCTCGAATGCATACCTCATCAACAGGAAGTTCTCCAGAATGAACTTTCTGTGCATTTTGAATAAGAAAAAGCACATGAGCATATGCTGTGGGTATGACAGAGGCGGGGTTTATTAGTTCCTTCCATGTGGATTCAAAATCATATGCTGTGATCTCGTCCCCATTTGACCATTGCGCAGGGCGGAGTGTGAACGTATACATTCGCCCATCGCGAGATAAAGATAAAGATTTGGCCAGAGCAAATTCGATTGTTCCGTCACGCGCTTTCCTGGTCAATCCTTCAAAAAGCCCTTGCAAAACAAGCTGTGAAAAACGGTTTCCACCAATGCGTGGATCTAGAGAAAGGGGCTCAGTCTGTAAATAAAGGCGAATTTCATCAGTGGGGGATATTGATTTTTGCGTGATGGGAAGATCCTGCCCTCGCGACGTCCATTTAAAATCTACACCTCCCATATGTGATACATAAATGTGGTCCACAGCTGGGCTCTTCAAGTATCGAGAGTTATATTCAAAAAGAGGAATGATTGGCATTTCTTGAAGAAGCAGGCCTTCTGCTTTTTTGAGAAACATATTCCTTTCTTCTTTTCTTTCTTCAAGACCTGCTCGTCTCACCAGGGACGAAAACTCTCCATTTTCCCATTGTGAAGCATTCATCGGGCTTGTTGGATATTGAAGCATCTCAAGACTATACAATGAGTCATGAAACCATGAATGCCATGCGCATGCAATAACGTCATAGGTCGCATCTGGTATTTTTTCAAAAAGCTCTTGCCAGCCAACAGAATCGATGATAACTGTGATGCCAAATGTTTTTTCCCAAAATCGCGCTATGGCATGAACTACAGACCTATATGGATCCTGGTCATGGATAATCAATTTAACGGTTCGAATTGCTTGCCGGTTGATTCCTTGCTCTTCTAACCCTTCTTCGAAGAGCTTTTTGGCAAGTGTTGGATTGAAATCAAGAAGTGAGTGTTTATCAACAAAGGACATTGACGCTGGCAATATGCTTTGTGATGCTCGCTCATCGCCAAACAGGCATTCCTGAATAATGGCTTCCCGATCAAGTGCGAGGGAAAATGCATGCCTGATTTTTTGGGAGCAAAAAGGAGTCTTTTGTGTATTTAAAAAATACCACTGCACAGCAGAGAGGGGTTGTGAATGAATAGGAAGCTTTTTTTGCTTTATAATACTTGAAGGCACTTCTGAAAGGGGCTCACCAATCCAGTCAAGAGACCCTTCTTCAAACATCTTTATTGCCTGAATAGGGTCTTCGATGATGTTGATGTCGATCTTGTCTAAAGTAACATGTTCTTGATCCCAGTAGAGATTGTTTTTTACAACATGAACCCCTGTTTGCTTGCTCCATTTGTTGAGTTTAAACGGGCCGTTGCTTGTGTACGTTCTTTCTCCATAATAAGCCCAGCCAGGATGAGCTTTATCTACGTCTTTACAAAGAGGGGAATAAATCCAAAGACAGCAAAGCTCGAGAAACTGGGGAGAAGGCCGCTCCAGTTCCACTACAAGAGTTTTCTCTGACGTTGCAGTAACGCCAAGAGCTTCCATGGGAAGTCTTCCTTCCTTTACAGCACGTGCATTTTTTATGGGGTGAAAAAGATAGTGAAATGTTGTTTTGAAAGAGGGATCGAGAATTTTTTTCCAGGCATATTCAAAATCTTGGGCTGTAACTGGCTGTCCATTAGTCCAGAGGGTTTGCCGTAGGTTGAACGTATAGAGTTTTCCGCTGTCCGAGATACGCACCTCATCAGCAACCGCATGTGTTGGGATGCCCTGAGGACCAAGGCGCATCAAGCCCTCATAAAGCATCTTGATAAGAGTGCTGGATGTTCTATCTGTTCCAAGGCGTGGGTCAAGAACAAGCGTGGGTCTGGGAAGGCTAATGCGCAGCTGTGAGGAAGAGTCTTGTTTTTTTTGCTTTTCAAGAAAAAGGGTTTTTATGGAGGCAACGAAGCTCTTTCTTCTTTCAATATCCCGGGTGAGGCAAATCACAAAGCAGTACAGGAAGCCTTCATAGTCTATCTGAAATAGAGCCAGTTCCTCTTTGGCTAGAGAAAATCGTTCTTGAAGGGTCGCTATATTGTCCTTGGAAAATCCATCTGGACAGATGCATCCGAAAAATATTTCTTGCTCATACTCTTCTTCGAGGAGATGTGAGCCTTTTTCCTTGATCGTTCTTTTTAAGGAACGAAGCTGACGAAAAACTGTGAGGATATGTTCTGGGCCCAGTAAATTTTTTTGGAGGGAAGGAGAAAGTGAGTGAAACAGTTTTTCTACCAAAAATAACTCTTTTGCCTCCTCTTCGGTAAGAAGGGTTTTGATACATTGCAGAACTTTGTTTTGTTGGTAAATGAGCCCTCCATTAAGGTCTCTTACCCTTCCGACGGCTGCTTCAACAGCCCGACGAACAGCTTCTCGCGCCCGTAAAAAATCAATAGAGTGATCCTGACGCAGAAATAACTCTTTTGCACATTGGACAAGAAACGTAGCGCTCTGTTTTTGGTGTTTATTTCTTAATTTGTCGAGCAGAGATGATGTGAGAGGTAAAAATCCTACGATTTCATTTGTAGAGGAAGTAGGAAAGGAGATGGCTTCCACCTCTTTTTTCAAAAGACGCACTAAGGTTACATGAAAGGTAAGAAGTGTTTCAGACTGTTCTTGGAATTGAATAATAACCTGAGGCAGATCGCGTACATTTTTTATTTCCTGACTGAGGAGCAGAATGTTGCGCATCACATCATCGTCATTTGGAGGAATATCGATCCGTGTGACAACATGCTCTATAGCAAGGCAGAGCTCTCGCTCCAGTTCTTTTTTAAGAGCAGATAGTTCTGCTCCAGTTAACTTTGAGCCATCATTTTTTGCTAACTCGAAGTACAAAGAAAGAGTGGAGTCTTTGGCATAAGAATATGTGTAGAACGACTCTGGAACTATTTCAAGGCAAGGCAGGCACCGTTTACATGCTTGCAACATATGTCGATAATCAAAATGTTCGTATCGAGAAAGGCCTCGCAGGGCAACTACAAGGCCGAGGATTTCTTTTGAAGCAAAAGGAAAATGAAGCCTTTCTG
>PMZB01000049.1 GCA_003170575.1 Chlamydiia bacterium
GGCCTGTGCATGGTCATGAAACGATGAAACTCGTGCCCATGCTCCTGATCATGTTTTTTGTCGCATGTAACTATAGCATCCTCCTTAACCTTAAAGACGCACTTGTCATTACAGCTGAAGGTTCTGGCGCTGAAGTTATTCCCTTCATCAAGCTCTGGGTCATGCTTCCCGCAGCTATTGGCGCCACCATGCTCTACGCCTACACCCTCAACCATTTGCCACGATACACTGCTTTCCAGCTCATTATCGGTGCATTTCTTGTCTACTTTCTCCTGTTTGCCCTTTTCATTTACCCAAACCGTGATGCTCTTTCTCCAACTCATTTTTCCGACTACCTTGAGTCTATTCTTCCTCTTGGGTGTAAAGGCCTTGTCGCCATGGTGAGAAACTGGACACTGACCTGCTTCTATGTTGTTTCCGAGCTTTGGGGAACAATAGTACTCCAGGTTCTTATCTGGGGATTTGCAAATGAGATAACAAAAATAACTGAAGCGCCACGCTTTTATAGCGTCATGGTTATTGTGGCTAATATTGCCGCCATCTGCGCGGGACAGCTTGCCGTGTTTCTTTCTCGCTCAGATCTTGCAGACCCTACTACCAGCATGTCTTCTGCCGCTTGGGAATATTCACTCATAAAAATTCTCCTCCTTATTGTTGGGTTTGGTGTAGCTGCCATATTCACCTTCCGTTGGATGAACTTTAACGTTCTATCGGATCCAACTTTAGTACCGCAAGAAGCGGAAAGAACGAAGAAAAAAGATAAGAAACGGCTCTCTTTCCGAGAAAGTATTTCCTTCATTTCACGTTCCAAATACCTCCTGTCAATCGCAGCAATTGTTATTGGATATAACCTGGTGATCAACCTTGTGGAAGTTATCTGGAAAGACCGCTTGAGACTTCTCTACCCTTCCACAGCAGACTACAATATCTATCTCAATAACCTCACAAGTGCACGAGGCGTTATCTCCACAGTTGTCTCGATCTTGATGGCAGGGCTTATTCATAAACTTGGTTGGACAAAGACTGCGCTCATTACCCCTATCATTATGCTCCTTACCTCACTTGCCTTCTTCTCCTGCCTTTTCGGCGACAGTCTGATTGCACCTCTGGCCATCTCCTTCCTCGGAATGACACCTCTCGCTCTTGCAGTTTTCTTTGGTTCTGCCCAAAACTGTTTCAGCAAAGCTGCAAAATACTCAGTCTTCGATGCTACAAAAGAGATGGCCTTTATCCCATTACCCTCTGATGCAAAAATGAAAGGCAAAGCTGCCATAGACGGCATCGGCTCACGTATGGCCAAGTCTGGCGGTGCTGTCATCCACTCAAGCCTGCTTCTTGTCTTCGGCACGCTTCCAGCATGCGCCCCAACTGTGGCCCTCATCATTGTCGGGATTTCCGCCCTCTGGATCATGGCTGTCTTTACATTGGGCAAAGAGTTTGCGCTCCAGACCCAAGCTCAGCCAAAAGAAGCAGAAGCTGTTACGTAAGCTTAGCCAGGATTTGCTGGGCTTTGATTCTCGCTTCTTCTTCGGCATCATCGTCTACAGTAACCCCATGCCCAACACACTCGTCAAGAAGTTGCTTTGCTTTTTTCTGATCTTTACTCGTCCCTTCCCCATTAAGATAACATAGAGCTAGCTCATAAAGACGTTGTTGAGAAGGAGACGCCTTTTGGAATGCTTCAAATGCGAGGTTCTGATCTCCAGGCGCATTTCTTTTTTTATAAAGTTTTCCTAGTTCTAGGTTATGGTGTCCTTGTGTAAACCACTTAAGTGCTTGATTGATCGCATCAGAATCTTTCTCGTTTGGACCCTGCAGATACCTATACCCAATAGCTTTCATCGCATCTGTATTCTTATATCCTTCAGCAAGGCTAGTAAGAACTTGCATCGCTTCTGGTCTCATTTGATGCTTAGGATCCTTATACAGCTCCACTAATACTTGTTGAACATCTCTATAGATTAAATTCGGTCGACACTTTTCAAGTGCTTTTTCGAACCTCGAGGTATCTGTCCTAAGGTCTTGGGGAGAGAGAGCTATCCGTATTAATGAGCAGGATGCAGCCACTTTGACTCTATCATTCCCTTGAGACATGATTTTCTCAATCAACACCTGGGCATCAGGCCTTTTACTTCCCACAAGATCTTTTAATAATCTCGTCAGTGCAAATTCTGCTTCGTAGTCAGGAGAGGATAAGCAAAGGTTCACAGCTTTGTGCAATGTTTCCGATTTAAGTGGCAGCTTCCAATCTGACCCGGCAAGATAAAGCAATCCATAAGCCGCATAGATCCCTGCCGTTTGTCCCTCATTCACCAATGCTTCAAGCAACACTTCTACTCCAGCCACCCCTAACGCAAGCGACTCAAAAAGTCTATGAATCCCAGCTAATCCGCGGCCGTCACCTGCGTTAGCGGCCTCTTTGTAAAAATTGAGTGCCTGCTTTACATTGTTAAATCCCTCTGGTGGTTGAACGTTGTACCCACCTGCGTAGAAGTTTCCAAGCTTTACCATCGCATCAACACTTCCATATGCGACAGCTTCCTCCAACTCTTTCACGTTTTCATCAGTTAAAATTAAGCCTTTCTGACATAAGGGAAGAATCATTTCTCGCTTATTTTTTGCATACGCATCATAAACACCAACAATTAGATTGCCAAACACAGGAATAAGCAAGAGAACGTTTCTCCAATACCATTCACTTTGTCGCACCAAGCGCTTGTACGTGTGCACCCCTATCGGTTCTTCAGCTGGCTTATACATAGCCTTATTTACTATCTGCACAAGATTGGTTACAGTGCTAGCCACAGGAACATAATCCAATGCCTTGACAATAGGATTGGAAAAAAATGAAGGTTGTATTGACCCCATACACATAAATCTCCTTGACAGGTTCCTGATATTTATATGTACAAAAAAATTTCTTTATATAACAACTTTTTTCGGTTGACGATACCGGCCTTTATCGATCCTTCCTCTCTAGCCCCCAATTC
>PMZB01000213.1 GCA_003170575.1 Chlamydiia bacterium
GAGTGGGCCCCTAAAAGCATCAAATAGCCCTTTTTCGCAAGAAGGCAATTGCGTGCTCATCTATCTGACTGTCCATCCTGAGGCGAAAAAAAATAGGATTACCAAAATTGATGAAAAGGCAGTCCACATCGATATAAAAGCCGCGCCTAAAGGTGGAGAGGCAAATGCTGCTCTATTTGAATTTTTCTCTACCCTTCTGGTCTTGCCCCTCTCTTCCTTTGTGCTCAAAAAAGGACACACGTCACATAAAAAAATTCTTCTCATCAAAAATTGCACCGTTGCTGATATAGTAAAGAAAATTATACCATATCCCTAAAGGAGCCTTTACATGAATATTTTTCAATTCTGTCTCACTTTATCTCTTATCTTCTCCGGTTATTTGTCTGCTCAAGAAGAGGCGGTCCAAGAACAACCTGCAATCATTGAAAAGGTTCTTGCTGAAAATGCATCTATCACCGCGCAAGGGCAAAAACTAGTCTATGACGTGCATGGAGGTTCTATTACCCTAAAAGGTAAAGATCCAAATGAAACGGCTGCTATTCACTTCATCGCCTATTTTGTCAAATCCCCTCTCCAAAAAATGTCTCGCCCAATTGCGTTCTGCTTTAATGGAGGCCCAGGATCCTCCTCTGTATGGCTTCACATGGGCTTTTTAGGCCCAAAAATAATTTCCACACCCTTGCCGCAAATTCCAGGAGTTTCCTGTTACCATGACAACCCTGTATCCCTCCTTTCTGTGTGTGATCTTGTTTTTATCGATCCCGTAGCAACAGGTTTTAGCAAAGCGTCTGATGAAAAAAGTGAACGAAATTTTTTTGGCGTGGAGGAAGATATTCGTTCTGCAGCAGATTTCGTACAGCTTTTTCTCACTAAATTCCAGCGGTGGCAAAGCCCAAAACTTATTATTGGAGAAAGCTATGGGACAGCACGGGCAGTAGGGCTCGCACACTTGCTTCAAAACGAGTATTTTTTGAACATCGACGGACTTATTCTGATTTCTCTTGCTCTTGACTTCCCAACACCAGAACAAAATCCTACCAATGATTTATCTAATATGCTCCACCTTCCCACCTTTGCTGTTATCGCTCAGTATCATAAAAAATTAGGCAAACACTATTCAGAAATGTCCGTGAAAGAATTGGCAGAAGCAGCTTCTGCGTTTTCTGCAACTGAATATGGTCCAGCCCTCTTCTCGGGAAGTCAATTGCCAGCTAAAACAAAAGAATCCATAGCTCAGCGCCTGGCAGAATTTACATCGCTTCCCTCTGCTTTTTTCATTTCTCACAATCTCAGGTGCGGGCCTTTTCAGTTTCGAAAAAAGCTTTTTAAAGAAACTTCATCAGTAGTAGGAAGATTTGATGGCCGAATGATGACGTGGGATCCACTCAGCTCATCAGGTCATGAAGGAATTGACCCTAGCTTTTTCTTTGTCACCTCCCCTTTTACCTGTGCCATCAACGACTACCTTGCTAAGGATCTCAAATGGAACAAACAAGAACCCTATCTTATTCTCAATTGTGATGCGCTAAGGTTTTGGAATTGGCACTCAACCTCCAGATGCGGGTTCAGAGATACTTCTTTTCTCCAAGATCTGCGTATGTCTCTGGCAAAAAATCCAAACCTGAAAGTGTTTGTAGCAGCTGGATATTACGATCTTGCCACTCCATTTTTTGCCCAACAATACACCTTGAATCATCTTTTTGTTCCAGAGAGGCAGAGCAAAAATATTTCGTTTAAGGTATATGAAACAGGACACATGATTTATCTGGATGAAAAGCCTAGGAAAGAGCTGTCAGCCGATCTTTCACAGTTCGTAAAACTGTTATCAGAATAAGAGACCGTACAGGAATAACTTTCACAGTTCTTAACTGTAAAATTTATTTCTGTACGATCCCTAAGCCAAGAAAATCCTTGTTTTGAAATTGCAGACTTGATAGGAAGAGAGAAATTATCAAGGATTTTCGGGACAAATGAAACCAACAGCTGCTTTCAAAAAAGCCCTAAAAGAAATCTACGACTCGATTCCTCATTTTCTTGCCGATTATTTAGCCGAGGAAAAAAAAGGACAACCTTCCTTGATTCCTCCTAATGAAGAAAAAATGGAAGCTGATCTTAAAGAGAACATGCTTTCGTTCCAAAAAAGATGTCATAAGGGCTTTAAGCTCATCATGGATGAGTTAAAAAGAACCCAAGACCCAACATTTAACTTTCCTGAATTTGAAAAAAAGTTTTCCATTTCATTTCATTCTCTTTTGGCTCCACAGCCATTTACCAGGGCCATTTTAAAAGTAGTTTCAGGAACGTCTTGGAAAGAAGCGCTTGCTATCCCGACTGAAGAGCTTGAATGGCTTTACAAGGGAGCCAAAAATTTATTCGATTCAGGCAGATACACTGAAAGTTGTGATGCATTTTCCTTTCTTTCTTGGTTCGACTCATCTCAACATGACTTTTGGATGGCGCTCGGACATTCTTGTTTTCACACTGCTGCATATAACCGAGCTATAAATGCCTATGGAGTAGCCTCCAGCATCCTTCCCACTGAACCCTGGCCTCATATCCACGCAGCTGCATGCTACGAAGCACTTGGCGATTTTGACCAAGCGAGAAACTGTTTAATGGAAAGCCGCATCTTAGAAGAATGCAAAGAAGCGCCCGACAAAAAGCTTATCCAGAGTATTGAGATTAAAATGAAGGAGTATGGGCGGGGTATTTCCACCCCGATCGCATAAAACAGAGGAGAATTACCTTAGTATGACCGAGCTCTCCCCAATTCTACCGTCGCCCTTAATGCCGGCGTCCTCTAAGGAAGAAGCAGGCCTATCCCTTGATACGCCTGTAGAGCTTGGCGAGCTCAAACGTACGACTACTAGTAAAACACCTCCTTCCCATATTCAATATCCTGCCTTAGTTGATGGAGAAATGCTCCTCAAAAACGTGAAAACCGAACCAGAAAAAGTTAAGAACGACCTAGGAAAAATTTTTACGGGGGAAAAACCAACTATGGATGGAGCTTACGCCCTCTTTCTGCACGCGGGCTTGGTCCCTCTTCTGCAAGAGGAACCCGATTAGGCTCATTTTCGAGTCACTATCATTTGCCTCCTCCCTTCAGTCGAAGGCAAACGATAGTACTGTACTTATTTATGCATTCTCTTTACAGGGTGCTCCCAAGGCGCAGGATTTGGGAAACAGGCCTCTAAAAATTTCCTTAAAGCAGCGTCAGCTACTTTATTAGCCTTTGTAGTACTAATATCTTTGACGCAGAAAAACATTGGTTTTCTCTCTCCAAGAGCAGCTATTCTTGCTTGTACATGGCTTGGCTTGCCTTTAAAAGATATTGTCATTGAATCTGCATTTTTTACAGCCACTCCAGCACCATGCTTTAAGGCATATTGAGGAATAAGACCATTTGTAATACTCATGTCTTTAGAAGAAGGAAACTTATGAGAAGAACAGGAAGCAAAGACTGCAGGAAACTGTTTTTCAGTTAACTCTGCAATCCATTTAATCATTGGTAGAGGTGTGTGCGCATGGTAACAAAGATCATCTTTTTTCAACTGAACATCTGAGCCGAAAGTATGACTCTCTAAAAAAGAGCACATATTTCGTGCTAAAGTTTTTGTCACGTGATCTACCTTCACACCGTCATCCAAAATCTTTTTTTGAGAAAGAAATACTTTAATCTTATAGGGTCTCTCATAAAAATCATGTCTAGTTACATTCTTTCCTAAAAAAAGATCGGAGGTGAAATAAATGTACCTGCTTGCCAAATCAGGAATCCGATGTAAATTAGATTCGACCGCTACTGAATTGAAGGTGGGAAGGTGGTCCTTGTCGGTAAAGATTTGATCATGACTGACTACTGTCACCATGGGATGGTCTACGAGCCATTTAGGCTTTTTCCCTGAGGTAACAATAAAGATGTGCCGTACAAATGGAGCAAATGCATAAATCGAACGTAGTGAGTATTTTAACTCATCAAAATCTCGGCATCCGCACTTTCTTTTCGCTTGAGGCAATACATCACTTGCTAGTTTAAGAGATTTTTTTCGTAATGCCTTCCATTCTGGATCGGCTTTGTCAACGTAGGTATAAACAACGTCAATAGGCTCAGAATCCTCTAAAATCGAAGGATCCTGCAAAACTAAATCAGTCGGTATTGTGGTAAAAGCCTCTGCCGGTGAGCCGGCAAAAAGGAACAGTAAACTCGAGAGCGCAGAAAAAGCACTCATCCACCGCAGTCCCGTCATACGTAAAACCTCCCAAATTAATGTCATATGTTACCATAGAATTGGTACAACACAAACTTATTATTTTGCAAGAGATTTAATGGCAAAAGCTCTGCAATCTGGTATACTATGAGCTTAGGGATCGTACAGGAATAACTTTTACAGTTATAGAGGAGGAAAACGGTTCAGATCTTGACGATTTTTCCCTCTAGAACTGTAAAAGTTATTCCTGTACGATCCCTTAAGTTTAACCTATAGGTCCATTCATGACAGATATAGAGCAAAAGGCACGTACCCTCCAAGAGAAAGCACTTCATCTCTGGAGGTGTCTTTGACGTCCCCAAAAAGAAAGAAGAGATCTCTCAGCTTGAAGAGAAAATGATAGCCGCAAGCTTTTGGGATGATACTTCATCAGCTCAAAAGACAATTCAGGAAGCAAATGATTTGAAATCCTGGGTTGACCCTTTGTCTGATATTCTCCAGCGCATAGAAACTGTGCTCTCACTTGCCCCAGATGCAGCCCAAGATGTTTCTTTTGCTGCAGACCTGGAAAAAGAATTAAGCGAAATTGAAAAAATATTATCCGAGCTTGAGGCTCGTCGCATGCTTTCAGGAGAAATGGATAAAGCGTCCTGTTTCTTAAGCATCAATGCTGGAGCTGGAGGAACTGAAGCGTGTGATTGGGCGGAAATGCTTTTGCGCATGTATCAGCGATGGGCATCTAAACATGGGTGGAAAACAGAAATCGTTGACATTCTTGAAGGAGAAGTTGCAGGGATTAGAAATGTAACCCTGTATATCAATGGGCCTTATGCCTACGGATATGCTAAAGCTGAAAAGGGTGTGCATAGGCTTGTGCGTATATCTCCTTTTGACAGCAATGCTCGACGCCATACAAGTTTTGCAGCTGTGGATGCTGTTCCAGAAGTCACTGATGACATAAAAATCGAAATACGCCCTGAAGATCTTAAGGTAGATACATATCGCTCATCAGGAGCAGGCGGTCAGCATGTCAACAAAACTGACTCAGCTGTCAGAATGCACCACATTTCCTCTGGAATTACTGTCTCAAGCCAAACTCAGCGCAGTCAAATCCAAAACCGTGAGGCATGCTTGAAGATGCTCCGGTCAAAACTCTATGAACTTGAAATGGAACAGAGAAAGCAAAAACTTGCAGACCTTTCTGGAGAAAAAAAAGAGATCGCTTGGGGAAGCCAGATCAGAAGTTACGTATTCCAACCATATACACTTGTAAAAGACACAAGAACCAAGTATGAAGTAGGAAATGTCCAGGCAGTGATGGATGGCGATATAGACCCCTTTATTCATGAATATTTAAAACAATTTGGTAGTTAAAACCTATGACAGAGGAAGCTCAACAGATCGCAGACATTCCTGTTCCTGCAGGAGTAACAATCAGGTATACAGTCCCGCAAGATGGAGAAGCATTGAAGAAATGGCTTTCAGACCCCACTGTGAGGGATGCTTTTCCAATGGATGGGGAAAGCGAAATTGATGACGCAGTCCGCAGATGGGTCTCTTTTTCCCGCATACGGTCAAGTTTGACTTTAGAAGCAGATGGAAAGCCAATAGGCCTAGGCACATTGTATATACAAACATATAAACGGCTGCTGCATCAAACAGAGTTTGGCATCATCCTCGATGGAGACTATCGTAATCGAGGCATTGGGTCCTATCTTATAACTACCCTGATGAAGTTTGCAAAACGGCAGTTTAAAATCGAGCTTCTCCATTTGCAGGTATACGCAGGAAATCCGGCCATTCGCTTCTATGAACGGTTTGGATTTAAAGAGTTTGGAAGGCAGAACCACTGGATCAAAGACGAAAAGAAATACGTTGGACGCGTCTTTATGGAACGGTTTCTTTAGTTTTCATATTATGATATACAGCGTCAACATCTTCAATGCCCTCTAGCCATTCTATGAGGGCTATATTCTTGTTTGCAGTTTCCTCATCAACATCGATCAATGTTTTTGGAACCATTTCAATGGCAGCCTCATCTGTTGGAAAACCAAGTTTTTCTATCGCCTCTTTTACATGAAAGAGTTGCGCAGGATCTGTGGTGATAATGTACTCTTCCTCATCTGCTGAGAAATCCTCAGCCCCCGCTTCAATAGCAGCATTAAAGAGTTCCTCTTCTATAGCATGATGCTTGGAGATGAGAATCACACCTTTTCTGTCAAAATTGAAGGCTACAGCACCAGGAACAGTGACTGTTCCTCCCCGCTTATTTGTGGCAATACGTATGTCAGTTGCTATCCGGTTTTTGTTATCTGTCATGATATCCAAAATAATCCCCACACCGCCATGGCCATAGAGCTCATATTGCATCTCATGATATGCCTCTTGCTCACCGCTTGAGGCCTTTTTTATTAATCTCTCTATATTGTCGGAGGGGTAGTTTGCAGCTTTGGCCTTCGCAACAGCAAGGCGAAGCCTGGTATTTGCCTTAGAGTCAGTACTGCCTCCAAGTTTGACTGCATTTATGATCTCCTTAGAGATTCGGGAAAATACTTTCCCTTTTTTGGCATCTGACTTTTCTTTGCGGCGTTTAATATTCGCCCATTTGCTATGTCCTGACATGCTTAGTTCATGGTTGAGAGTTGAGAGTTGATAGTCCTAAACCCCAAGCCGTAGT
>PMZB01000144.1 GCA_003170575.1 Chlamydiia bacterium
CGGTATAATACGTATAAACTTATCATTTTAAGCTTATGAATACTACACTTTCGGCTTTAATTTCGTGGATAGACGCCTCAGCGGTGAAGGGAGATCCCTGTTCCCGCCCCTTGCTTCAGATTGTTGAAAATAGGGGAGAAAGGAGTCTCGCACTTTATCACGAGATAAATTTCTGGGAAAGGAGATGGAACTATATATCCTCTCTTTTTGGCTGGGGGTGCTTTGCCTTGCCAAAAGTTGTAGCTGTTGCAGAAAAAGCGCTTCTTCAGCACAAGGAATTGCTTAGTGCAAAAGACCAAGATAAGCTACGACGGGCAATTCAGCTACTTAATGCAAAAATCTCTGACTATCAGAGGAATCGTTGGTTAAGATTTTTCCCTTTATTCAGGGAGAAGATTAGAAAAATTCTTTGTTTGCCTGAAGCTCAAGCGCCTGTTTCAAAAGTGCTGCGCGGCATAATAAATGAAGGAAATACCTGTTTTGCTGCAGCTACGTTACAAGCCCTTCACGCAGTTCACCCTGAGTTAAACCCAGGCCCAGTAGAAAGTTTTTGCGATGAATTAGAGGCTGGTGAAGGGCCTGTAAGCGGAATTTGCGAACTTCTCAAGAGGCTTGGTAATGGAGTATGGCAGTATCAGCGTAGTGCTGACTGTCATCATGATCCAGATTCTTTTTACACCGATGTACTCTATCCACACTTAAAGAATCCTCCTCTATGGAAAATGGACGGAAAGGCGGAGTTTTCCCTAGCTATTGTCGAGCAGCCGCTTCATTTGGATCAAGATTCGGAGCAAAAACATGATGTTCCTAGGATAGATTTAGATGATGAAATACCCAAGGAGACGGACAGCATCAAATCCTATGAAACAAAGCAAGTACCACTTCCTGCTGATGCATGTATGCAGAAGATTGTAATGGGAGTGTATAAAAAAACCGGTATAAAGATTGCAACGCCTCCCCCAGAGTTTTTCGCTGTATGCCTGAAGGGGCGATCTAAGGATGAAGGAGGAAAAGAAGTATATAACTCTGCTCCTGTGGCAATAAATTACTCCCTAGAACTTTCAACGCAGGATGGGAAAAAGAGTGCATATCGTCTTGCCAGTGTGGTTATGTACGCTGTTCCCCACCACTTTTATGCTTTAGCACCTAACTACAATAATTCTTCAGATCCAATTTTTTGGAATATATATAATGATAGTGATGTTGAAACCGAGCCTTATACACAGGATATACGGCAAACTTTAGAAACAAATGGATATTTATTCTTTTATAAAAAGGTATAATTAATGGCTGCTCTCACTCCTCCCACAGGTCAATTTGTTCCGGACCCTCGAGCCTCTGTACAGGAGGCGATTGATTCAGAGAAAAGAATAGTACTTGAGCTTACCAAACAACCTAATGGTGTGCTAAGAGTTGCTCAGTTTTCTGGAGAGCAGTTTGAGAACTTGAAATTGATCGAACAAATCCAAAAAGACTATTCCAGAAATTTGCAAAATCAGACAGAGACTCCAGCAAATTTGAAATCCTTCATCGCATCGCTTCAGACGGAACGTGACGGAGTCAACTTAATGAAGCGGAGCACACAACTTCATCCTAGTGCCCTAGAAATGCCTCCTTCAACTTTATACCTTGACCTAGGAACTCTTTCTTATTCGGAAAAGATGCTCCCAATTGTTTCAGAGGTGGTACAACGTTCCTGTGATGAAATTGGCGGGTTATGTACTCTTATAGAGGCCTCGATGTTTTATTGCGTTGAATGCCTTGATTCCATGATATCTGATTATCAGCAAGACAAAACAATCTGCAAAAAGTTACAGAATCTGAAGGTAAGCTTTATTCATTCTGCATTTTCCCTTGTTATGATGAAACAGTTTCGGGAATCATCTCGAGAGGGATCAAAGGTAACCCGTGCAATATATGATTTTGTAAGTACATTTCCATTAGAAGAAGTTGAATGTCAAAAAAAGGAACTAGCTGCTTGCCTCACTCCAAAATTTGAGGAGGCTTTCTTTTTGTTTGAGTACCTTTTGAAATCTCCAGATTTTGTTAGCTGTGTTTGGCCTACAAAACGTTTCCCTTTTCCACATAAGTTTATGTATGAAAAAGTAGCCCGTTTTTTTGAAATGGAGCTGGAGGGGTTGATGTGCCAAGAAAAATTTTCGAGAAAGTTTCCTGAAGATTCTGTAATAGAAACATTTAAGCACTTCAGCGCTCTTTGTTCTGATACTCAAGGTTGGTTGTTTCTTGCCACACAATTGGCTTCGAGGAGAATGAGCAAGGTTAATCTGCGAGAACCAGCCTTCCGAAAAAAAAGAGATGGCTTGCCACATATAAATGTACCCGCTTCTATTCAGCTCAATGACCAAATTTCACAATTTGATAAAAGGCCTCCATATGCAAGAAATGCTGCTACAAAAGATATACTATACCTCTTTAGCAGTACGAACCCAGTTCCTGGGTTATTATTTTGGTTCAATAGTAAAATATCAAGAGCCATAGAATCCATTGCTTCCAAGGGGTTGCCTGATGAATATCATTTTTGGTTTTCTCAGATAAATGTTGTTAGATTAGAATTTTTGCTTGACTATGTCCGGTCTTTATTTTGTGGGAGGCAAGCATATCCAGATACTGTAGGTCAAGCTAAGCAGGTTGTGCAGGTGCTCCGCCAAAGGTGTGGCCAGATTGATAAGGTCCACGCAAAGGCATTACAAGATATTTTCTCTTTCTTTTTGGATAGAATTACCCAGCTTAAGACCGCTATCTCTAGAGACTGTACTGAACTGTTCAAAACTAAAGGTATTGATCAATTCCTTCAAGAAAATTCTTGTTTTATCAGTTCTTGGAATCCAAATCTTGTATTGGTTGATTGGCTGGGTATCCAGTTTCCCGCACATGAGAAATTGCACCATGATTTAGAAGCTTTTAGAGCCACTCAACAAGCTTTTACTCATTCATTACGTTCTTTTTTGAAAACAAAAAACCTTCCTCAATCCTCAGCTCAGAAGATCTTGGGAGCGATACGTTCTTATTGCTATAACTCGTTTTTTTCACCTGAGCATGAAGCACTTATTATCGCACAATTATATTCCCGGCAATGGGACTTGCTGATGCGCGATCCTCGAGCTGAAGTAGAGATTCCTCTAGCGTGAGTTTATTCTAAA
>PMZB01000064.1 GCA_003170575.1 Chlamydiia bacterium
AAGCAATTATTTTAAAATATAAACTATTATATAAAGGATATATACACAAACCTAATGAGACCCTAAATAAATATCCAAACGGTCCAGCGCTTGTTTTTGGCATTTTTCAAGAAATGCCTCGGCACCAGGGACCGCAAGAACGCGGCGAAATTCCTGCTCTAAACCAGTCCGTGATTCTTCTGACCCTAGAGCCTTCTCCCTCGTTTTATGCTTCTTTTTCCATTGGTCAGCCCGAATAGCAAGAGAGGAAAGTTCAAGAAAAAGCTGGGTAAGGGTCTCCTCTTTGGGCAAAAGATCCTGGAGGGTTTGAGCGCTGCTTAGTTCTGCGACGATCTCTTGCTGTATCGACTCTCCTTTCAGAAGATAATACTCCTCATTCTTTGCCCGGCATCCAAACAAAACCAAAGAGCAAGCGGCCAAAAGGTAGCAATAGCGCATATCTTTCACAGTCCTAAAAATTTGCCCTTTTCAAACAACAACTCTCCATCAAGAAAGAGTTTCCCGCTTTTCCGCATATCCGTGACAAGATCCCAGTGGAGCGCAGAATTGTTGTCATTTCCTGTTTCCGGATAGCCCTTGCCAAGAGCGATATGGAAAGAGCCGCCTATTTTTTCATCAAACAGAATGTTATTTATAGAGCGAGTAATTCCATAATTTGTGCCCAAAGCAACTTCCCCTACATACCTGGCCCCTGGATCTTGGTCTATCATGGCCTTGAGAAACGATTCATTCTGTGCGGCCGTAGCGCGCGTCACAGCGCCATTTTGAAACTGGAGTTCTATGCCCTGGACTTCTGTATTTTTTAAAATTGTAGGAAAGGTAACTTTCACCCTGCCATTGACTCCCCCATTTTTTGCCTTAAGATTTGGCCCAGTAAAAACCTCCCCATCTGGAAAATTGTTTTCCCCTGCACAATTCTTCCACACCATGTTGGCAACATCAACTTCAAGGTGTGTTCCCTCTTCATTCTGAAAAAGAAGAATGGATCCCTCTTTAAGCTTCTCGATAAGCTTTTGTTGCTGAAGAGCAAGCTCCTTCCACCTCATTACAGGGTCCTTTTCATTAAGAAACATGGCATCATAGGCAAATTGCTCAAACTCGAAGGTGCCCATTTTAGCCTCTTGGGCGATGGCAGCAGTTGGAAAAAGGGTTGTGCACCAAGAAAGCGTATTTTCATGCGTGCGCTTCAGAACGGTATTGAGAATAGGACTATATGCCTTTTGAGCAAGAGCATGCCGCTCAGGAGATGCCCCGGAAAGAGAACGGGTATTATTTGTGCATTTAATGGAGAGATACTTGTCGCACTTTGTCGCAGCCTCCAACCAGAGCAGAGGCGTGGCACCCACCTGTTCATCATCCCCAATAGCAAAAAGTAACTCGGTGTGGTGGGACGGAGTCGCAAGATAATCAACTTTTGCTTTGGATCGCAACGCTTCAGTCAGGCAAGCGTCAATCAAAGGCATGGCAGTAGGGTCCCCTACAATAACAACATACTGCCCAGGCATTACATTAAGCGAATGGTGCATCAACACCTTGGCCCATTTATCAAATATAGTGAGCATAAAGACCTCTCTTGTTATACGAGATATTCTTGGAGTAGCGGTAAAAAATCAAGGGAATAGAAAGCTGAGGTATTCCCGTTGTGCTTTTTTAAGGATAGAGATGAATCTTTTCGCCCAATTCCCCGAAAAGCCTCCTCACCCATATCACAAAGGATATGGGGACGGTCAGCCAGTGGGGTAAATTGGTCTAGAAATCTCCATCTTTTCCTCTAAAAAATCTCAGCGGGAATGCTTCGAATTGCACAAAATGATAACGCCAAGTTATTATTACATCGCCTTGTTTTTTAATCGGTAAAAAAGGACTTAATCATGATTCAAAATCTTGGTGATCGTATTTGCGACACTCTTTCAACTAAAGCGGCTTTCGACACACTTCAACTAGGTGTTATTGGGTTAGCGCCAGGAGTAGCTGAATTTAGAGAAACGGAAGCTATAAAGAATGGATCCGATCTAGGGGAAATATTAGCGAGAGATGTAAAGCATTCGAGAAATGCCTTGTATTGTGGTGTTGCACTGATTGCAATAAGCTTGGTAGGAGCAGCTTTTGGCGCTGGACCTGTACCGCTTACCTCAAGGTGTTTTTGGATAGGCGGAACTCTTGCGGCCACAGGAGGGATGAAATTAATTGACACTCTCTTTTCCTTGCATAAAATTCATGAAAAATTTAGAAAAGATCATCCCAACTTTGCACATTTCCCCTTATAAATCTAAGATAGAACAGAGAGAGAAATAGCCATCTCTACTCTACCTAGTCGTCCCCGAAAAAGGCCCTGGTTAGAAAAAAGGGCCTTTTTTCTAACCAGGGACCTTTTAGGTTTAACATTCGCGCAAAGCGGTCCTTCGTGTCGTGCTCGTGCCCGGCTAAAAGAATTGGCGTCAAGCCAATCTTTCATTCATTATTGGTATATGCACAATCCTCTAGTCTAATTCTTATATAGCCTCGATAAGATGTCTTCAAGGTGGCTGGATCTGTATCTATAGTATTTATCCCATTGAGCACCGTCTCTTCAGTAATCCAATAGGGACCAGTCCAACCTCTATCAACATCTAAAACGAGCACATGGTTTGTGAGAGGATCATAACCACCTACAGGTGAAATGTGTCCCATTTCGTCTAGACAATTTATAAACCATCTATCATCAAAATTAAGCGCAAGCAGTGTTGTCACGCAAGTTTCATTTGCCAGATCTAGTAAATCTTGATGGATATGTTGACGAGTCTCCTCAGACTTATCTTTAACTTCAATAACATCTACAGCAACCCCCTCTATCTTATACACAGAAAACATTTCTCTTAAAAATTGTCCAAATTGCTCCAGAGTAGCAACACCTGGACCATTGTCTGCCGTCGCAGCATCCCAAAGAGGATTATTCACCATCTCTAGCACTTCATTCTGTGTTACCGGCTTATCCACGTGATGATTTGATTGAATATGTTGTATTGTATTAAGGAGTATTGTTGCTGTAGCAAGCGAACAAGAACAGTCATTTCTTTGCACACGGTAGTAGGGAGTCATGGCGTGAAAGACAAGTGCATAATAAGTGTGAAGATATAGCTCTGTTTCAGGT
>PMZB01000273.1 GCA_003170575.1 Chlamydiia bacterium
TAGGGATTGAAAAATAATAATCAGATGGAAATTCGATTTTTCGATAAAGTTTATAACGAACATCCAATGAGTACCTGGGATGTTTTGGCCAATGCTTGTGAAGATTATTTTTATATTGATCGACTGGCAGAGCTATTAGGATATAAGCGGTGCAGAGTTATTTCCTCAGATATTTTAGCAAAAGACAATACTAAAGGGCAGATAAACTTCGTTTTGACCGCCTTAAAGGTACTCTCGTACGTTACTTGTATCTTTCCTCTTGTAGTTTTAGCACTCAAATTTACCTATCGCTACCAACATAAATTCAGCCTTTGTCTGGTTTTCACAAAACCTGTTTCTCCTCATCCATTTGAGAAAGAGACTCCTTTTTTTGCTGAAATGAAACAAAAGGTTCGTCAGTTACGTGAGAATAAGAATTTTGTTTTGCCTCCTTCACAAACACCCCCAAATTTTTCTATTATGGTGGGAAAAACACCAGTAAATGCACTGATACAAGCTCTTTCAAGTGAAGATCAAGAAAAGCTTGAAAAGAAAAGTGGATGCTTTGAAAGACAAGTCGATGAAAAAACGCGTGATGATGTGGTGAAGAAAGGAAAGGATCTGTTTGCTCATGGAGTTGAAGGGGCAAAAGGAGGCATGGTATGCTTACTTAATATCATGTTGGAAGGGGCTATTAAAGGATTTAGAGGACCGCCTTATATTGGACGATTGTCTCTTGGAGAAACATGTGATGATCCAACCTTTTTTTCAGGGCCCCATGGCCCTTATTATGTCATTGTGGATAATGATGCTCTAAAGGCTCTAGAGGATTTTCCTTCCCCACAACAATTAAACGCTGAAATAATTGACCAATCCTTCCATGTTGCATACCTTGTGCCAAAAGAGGAGCACCGTTTGTTTATTATTTCCGCTCTTAAAAGAGCTGTCGAAGTAGGTATGCTTACTTTGCAAGAGGCAGATGCGATGTGCTCGAAAATTATTACCTATCCTGAATTTTTGCGACTTCCTCCACAAGCTATTGTAAATGCGAAATCCTTACAACATGCGGTATTGGATGCTCCTTTCTCAAACAAAGAAATTCACTAATTTCTTTACAACGAAGCTAAATTTTTATATAACAAGTAGAAAATTGAAAAATGGTGGACTATGGTTAGCTCTATTGATCCAACATGGGATAGCATAAATGCTCTTTTACGCTGGAAGCCTGAAGATGAATTTTTAGAGGTTAAAGAAGGAAAGACAAGCGCTGGGGCTAAAGTAAAGTACATTGGAGTAAGGGACAGGCCAGGTTTTTGGGGGTGGCTAGCAGAGAAGTTTTTCAATCTTTTTGGAGGAGGAACTTGGAGTTCGGATAGAGTTGTAGAGACGCTTGATGTCGTGATAGGAGACGCAACAAAACTATCCCCTGAACAAACAGAAGCAGTGAAAAGGCTTTTTCCCAAAATTAAGGAATTTGATAGTAAGCACAAGGGAAAAATCAGCGCAACTTTGATATCTAGATTCGAAAAATTGGCACCTGAAGAGGTAGCCAAGCATCAGGCTTCAGCTTCCAAACCAGCAGCTCAAGTGTTGACCGATATACGTAAAGGGAGAGCTCATCCACCACATAGGCCTCCTACAAAGGGGAAAATGCCGCCAGTTCCGGAAACTCCACCTAGTGCTGTGCCGCCGCCAGAGCCATCGTCAAAAAAGCCTGTAGGAGCAGCTGGATTGGGTCTTCCTCTTGGATTGGAGGAGAAGATACGGCGCAGGCAGGCAAAGCTAGACAAACCTTCTGAACAAAAATCCTGACGTTTTTTATCTTGCTAAAAAAGCTCATCGCCTTCAAATAAATGCATATATACCTATTTTTGAAAGAGTTGGGCACGGGTACAAAGCGTGCACCCTCTGGCACGAGAATAATTCTTCCAATCCCTTACCTGGAGTATGTATGGGCGATCAAATTTCTCCTACCCCGTCTCCCTTGATTGTGCGAAAAGCAGTTTCAAGAGATTTCGAACGAATACGCGCCTATTTAAACGTTTCTTCGACACGCATGTGTTTACCCTGCCCCACGCAATCTGAGAAAGAGTTGCTGTCAAATCCAGTGGAGGTCCCCGTTGAAGGAAGGGACCGGTTTTTTGTGGTGGAGAGGCAAGAAGAGATCATAGGCCACTTTTTCTTGTGGGATCAATCTCACACGAATAAATGGGTCCAAGTGATAGGCGCATTTGTCGCGGCCTGTGATGAGGAAGAAGCAGAAGGCGCATGCCGTCTTTTCTTTGACCTTATGTTTCAACAAAAACACATGCACAAGATCATACTGGTGATCCACCCAGATGCTGTCTTCTTCTTCAATATTGCACGGGCTTTAGGGCTATTTCTCGAAGGAACTTTGAGAAAGCAGGTGGCGCTTGAAACCTCCTGGTATGATGTGTGTATTTTCTCTGTTCTCTCTACCGATTTAATTCATAAAGAAGCCTTACCCACAAAAGATCTTCGATACGATGGGCTTATCTCTCGCGCACAGTATGATGAGGTGGACATCCTTGTGGTGCGAGCAGTTATCTTACGCATGCGGCCTAAACAAATTGAGGTATTGCTTCTTCGAAGAACGAAAAATGTGGATCTTCCTGGCGTTGAAGAGACGCCTGGTGGAAGGATGTTGGAAGGCGAAACAATTATTCAGGCATTAGGGCGGCAAGTCAAAGAGACAACCAGTCTTGACATAGAAAAGGAAGCAACCTTTTTAACGTCCTTTGACTTCACGAGTGTTGAAGGAAAAAGAGTCAGAGAATTTGTTTTCCGGGTAAAACCGACGACTTGGGATGTGTCTTTGCATGGCGATGAATATGGATCCTTTTGCTGGCTGCCTCTCCAGGATCTTCCCTCAACAAAACTTCATCCTGACATGGTCCAGATTCTATCCAGTTACTCCCCGACCGTCTCTTATGAGACAGAGCTGAGCCTTCCTCATGAGGGAGAAGCAACGATTGAGCTTATACGCCCCCCTTCACAGAAGTTACGGGAAGCATTAATTACAGGACTCCATTTAGATGCCTATGCTGCTCGCGGGTTAAGCGCGGTAGACACGATTGGCTTTTCCCTGGTTGATGGAACCAATAAGATTGTTGGTGGGGTCATTATTGATTTGGCATATGGGTGTCTTATTATAAAAAGGCTTTGGATAGATCCAGTGTGGCGCAAGCTTGGGTGGGGAAGAAAGCTTATGGTACGCGCAGAAAGTCTTGGCAAAGAAAAAGGATGCGCCTTTGCTCTTGCAAACGTTATGGAGTGGGAAGAGATCCCCTTCTTCCAAAAACTCGGTTATTCTATCGAAAGCCAAGTAAGCGGCTTTTTGTCCGATGCGAGGATGTACAGAATCAGAAAGGAACTTTAGTCGTACCATTTCTTCGTTTCGTGAAGAGAGGCGAGTAAGGAAAGGTAGGAATTGTATCTCAGAGGAGAAATGGCGCCTTCCTCGAGTGCTTTTGCCACATGGCAGCCAGATTCTCCTTTATGCAGGCAATCTTTGAAGAAGCATTTTGTCCCAGCTTCCGCAATCTCTGGAAAAGCAACAAGTAAATCCTCAGCTTGAAAATCCCAGATGCCAAAGCTTCGTATGCCAGGCGTGTCAATACACCAGCCTCCGAATGGCAGTGGAATAAGCCGTGCTGAAGTTGTGGTGTGGGCTCCTTTACCACCAGAGCGGACTGGTTGGGTTTGAAGAGAAAGTCCTGTCAATAGGTTCACAAGGAGTGTTTTTCCTGTGCCAGACTGCCCTGAAAATACCGAGACCTTGTCTTTAAGAAGCGCTTCAAGCTGTTTTATTCCTTCGCCCGAAGTTGCACTCACGCAAAGAATGGTAAATCCTAATTTTGAGTAGAGGGTCGAAAGTTCTGTCAAAAGATCTTTCTCCTCAGGGTATTTGTCCAAGAGGTCAATTTTGTTGATCACAATGGCAGGATGCAAATTGCCCTTCTCTGCAGCGACAAGATAGCGATCGATAATAGAGGGGCGCAGATGCGGCTCCCCGATAGACATGGTGATGAGAACCTGGTCCACATTGGCTGCTACAAGCTGTTTTTTGATCTGGTGCAGATGGTCTTGTCGCGATAAAACACTGGTTCGTGGGAGCACATGATGAATTACTCCGTTTCCCTGGAAGGCGGGCTCTACAAGAACAAGATCGCCGACGATAATGAGGTTTTTGTGGTGATGCCGCTCTTGCTTTAATGTTCCGCGCAGGGTGCACACCATAGTTTCTGAAGATGTAGCTACCTCAATATCTTGTGAGCGGATCAGTATCACTCTTCCTTGAACAAATTTTTCGTGAGAGGGCGTCGGTTCTTCTTCCCTCTTTCGCATATTTGTGAGCTTATATTTTGAGCGATCTGCTTTTGATGCTGCTTTTCTTTCTCTTCGCTGTTCTCTTCTTGAGGGAGCAAAAAATGATTCAAAATCTTCGTTCATATCGTACTTTCAGAGCATTTTGGTAGTTTTGAAAACATGTAGTATGCGCTATATAAGCCTAAAACAACCCCAAGCCCTATTGTGAGTTTATCAGAAAGAACCTGTGCAATAATTCCGCCTAAAAGAGGAGCTATGCACCCGCGCAAGCCAACTGCAAGCACATTTACAGAGGAATACTGAAAACTTGGCTCTTTGCCTGAAAAGATAGAGCCGGAGAGGTGCCAGATAAGATGGCTGCCTGCTTGGGCCATGCCATAAAAGAGATATGCAGCATACACCCAGTTTCGATCAAAGGAGGCAAGAAGAAGAGCAAGTAAAAATAAGGAAAAGCCGAGGAACACAGCGATAGATACAAAAGAGATGTGGCGTTTGGCTAGAAGCCGCGCCCAGTGTGAAGAGGTAGCGATAAAGCCAAGGCCTTTAAGCACGCTCAATGATATAAAAAGTTCAGTGTAGGAAAGGTTAAGCTTTGTTAAAAAGCCTGGTATTGCAGGCATAGCGAGCATGAGTCCAAAGCCAGCAAGAAAAAAGCCTACTTGAAAATGCAGAAAATCTTTTCTTCTTTTAAGAAGCGCGAAAGTCACTCTCCAGGGATGAACAATTGTGTCTCTAAGATCAATCTTTTTGGGGACATACGTCTTTGCTTCATAAGGAATACGCGTAAGGATGTAGGTGGCTGTTAACCCAAGTGCCGCCGCAATACAAAAGAGGTTGGTCCACCAATCTGGGCGAAAATCTAGTAAGAAGCCAAAGGTAAACGCGCAGATAACTCCAACCGCATAGGCATATGAGGATGCTCGGGAAAAGGATTCTTCTTTTTCCTCTCCGCAATTAATTTTGAGAAGCTCCATCAGCGCTGGAATGCCTGCCCTAGAAAAAAGCGCATACATAGCGCCGGCAAGGATGAAGAACCATACATGGTCCATGAACGGCGAAAGCGCAAACGGAGCAAAAGAAAGGCATGAGGCTAGCAAGAGATTTGTTTTTAGATGGTGTTTTCGTTTGAGAAGAGAGGAGCCCCAGTAAAAGGAAAAGAGAGAGACCACAGGCTTCAGCATGGTAAGCAGAGCAATTTCGAAGGGAGTAGCGTTTAGTTGCTTAGTGAGCAGGATTGCCATCATGGCATAAAGCGCCACAAAAGGCTCTTGTACCATGGTACTTAGTACAAGGGCTTTCTGAGTAATTCCTTTCTTTTTCTCTTGCTCTAAAGCACACGCAACAGGTTGTTCGAACAAATGATACCTACCTTTTTAGAACAAGGATCATATCACTATCAAAAAATAATAGCAAATGCTGGAGCGGTTCTAATAAAGATCTCGGTCGCTCTGAATTTTAAATAACCGCTCATCTCTCGCTGGGTCGCTCAATACTTTACCCAGACAAATCCTTTGCCTAGGGCCGTTGTCAAGAAATTGTCTAGGATAAGTAGGACAGTTGATAACAAATGTCTCTGGGTCAACGAGGACATGAACTGTGGATGCAAAATTCTCTTATCCTCTTCCTTAGACATGTATCCGCAAATATTACTTAAATAAAGAGAATCTATTGCAGTAAAATTATCTCTATATATCTGAGTAATTGTTCTAAACCTTGCAGTATCACGAATGTCCACTGTGATAGCCGCTATCCGGTCTTCCATTGCAAGACCTCTGATATAGTGAAAAGTTTCATCACTCTCTAGCCAGCTTCCCTCTCGAGTCAATTCATTTTTGACTTCCTCCTCCACATTGAGAGCGGTACGATTAGGATTCGGAGAAAAATGCCGGCCACCATAAAGATCTTGCCAGCTTACAAACCTGGCCATTTGATCCACAAAGCTCCTCCTTGAGGGAGTATTTCGAAGAATTTCTAATGTTTTCTCTATAAACACTTTGTTATTTGGATTGCAATCGCATATTAACCCATAGGTCGATCTCCTCACAGCCATAATGTCAAAGTTATACCATCCGGAAAACCCAATGTGGCAACTTTTCGGCACAGGAGGGGTTTGTTTTAAAATTTCCCTTATTTCTTTCGATCCTTCTTCATTTGTAGTGATGCAGACTCCAACTATCTCTCTTTTACAATCAGGATCGTTCCAAGCGCGCAATCTTTTACTTAAGGGATTTTCTCTCGGCATTGTTTTACTCGAGGTAGGAGGATGTATTGGCCTGTTGTCAGCTGGAGGTTGGGCAGGCAATGAGTTCAGGAAAATTCTCCCGAAAGCACTTGAACCATCTTTTGTTTCCGAACTAGTGGCATGTATCTCTGAAAATGGAACATACAGTGTGCGCTGTGTGCCTCTATCGTTGGCTCTGAAATAAGTATTTTGGCCCAATAGGTATTTGACCCATGCCCAACAACCTTTTTCACAATGATGTATTGTCTCCTGAGTGTCACAGCTAAAGGTTTGATCGCTCGAATTGTATACCCCTGGAATTAACGATATTGACATGGTTTATATCTCCCACATAACTTTTTTATAAAAAATGGTTTTGTTTAAAAGTATGATACTGTCTCGCGCAGTTGTTTGCATTCTTAATAAACGGTTGTAAGACGGTCTTACATATTACTTGTAAGGCAATAAAGCGCAATGGCCCCCGCCTGGGCAACGTTAAGTGATTCTACTTTGTTGGACATGGGAATACGAAGGAAACTTTTTTTGAGGGTGGGAGGGATCACCGCTCCATGTGCTTCATTGCCAAGGACAAGAAGCCAAGATGGGGTAGGTGAAATTGCTCCTATGTCCTCTCCTTCGAGGTCGGCTACAAAGAGGGTAGGGTTTTGAATATGCACTGTAAGCTCTTCCCAAGAAGTTGTGATCAGGGAAAGCTCAAAATGAGCGCCCTTTGCTGCACGAATTACCTTTGGGTTCCAGGGATCGCAGCAGGGCTCTATGAAAAAAACAGTTTCTAGGCCGAAGGCAAGAGCGGTTCGTAAAAGGGTCCCTACGTTTCCCGGATCTTGGAGTCTATCAAGAATAAGTCCCTTTTCAATGGATTGTGGGAATGAGTGTTGTGGAAGCGGATATTCAGCAAAGCAACCTTCAGGGGCTTCCAGCAAGGACATCTTTTTTGCTATCTGGTCATCAATAAGAAAAATCTCCCCAGCAAACTGTTGAAACAGAGGAAGAAGAGATTCCACCAGGAACAGGCGAATGGGAGGTTTTTTCTTGATCAGGTCAAGCAGAAGGTTTTTGCCTTCAACCAGGACTGAGTTGGAAGCAGTTCTATAACTTTTTTCTTTTTGAAGACGAACCGCATGTTTCACGATATCGTTGGAAGTGCTTGTGATTCTCTTGATACTCATAGAATTTTTTGTTTGTGTAAAAGAGAGAGAAGCTTATTTTTATTTTTGACGCCAAGATTGCAGGAGAGAGAAAAGGCCTTTTCAATCAGTTCTCCAAGCCGTTTTCCTGAAGGAATGCCTAAAGCTTTAAATTCCTTGCCGCCGAGCAGGAACTTGCGTGTTTTTACTTGATTAATCCAAAAAGAAAGCTCTTTTTGCTTTTCTTTATGCCTCCTTACAAAGCTTTGAGGGACTTTTTTTGTTGCTGCTAAGGCCTCAAGTGCGCTTGTGACTTCTGGGAGGGCATAGAGGCGAGCTAAGATGTCTTTTCGTTGACGCGGGGTAAGCTTTTTTTCTAGCTGAGAATAGGCTGTCATGGCCGCTTTTTCTTTAGAAGAAAGGCGGAACTTCTCTGCTACAGCTTCTCTTGCACCATCGGGTGTGATTAGGCATACTGCTGCCGCAAGGGATTTTTTCTTGTATCTTTTTACTGCTTCAAAAGCTTCTTGAAGAAGGGTTTGAGAAGCATTTTTAAGATGAGGGAAAAGATGGAACAAAAGTCCGCACGCCTTCATATCCTCAAGGCAGGAGTATAAAACTCCCTTTTGCAGCATCTTATCAAGTTCCTGCCAAATTCTTTCAGGAGAGACTGATGCGACAACATGAGAACATTCTTCCAAAATAGCGTTCCAAGTGGTTTTTTCAGCCTTTAAGTGAAATACATTTTTAAAACGGATTGCCCGGATCATTCGAAGGCGATCCTCTTTAAACCGGTCTCTGGGAGAGCCGATGGTAGCAAGGATTTTTCGTTCCAGATCTTTTTTCCCGTCGACATAGTCGTAGACTTTTCTGTGAAGGGGATCGTAAAACATGCCGTTGATCGTAAAGTCGCGCCTCTTGGCATCCTCTTCTGGGGATGCATGGAGGGAGATTGAGGAGGGCCTTCTTCCATCAATATACTGTTCATCAGAGCGGAAAGTGGCTACTTCAAACTCATGTCCTTGTATCCGTACCCTCACCACCCCAAACTGAACCCCCACAGCGATAGAATGAGGAAAAAGTCGCATCACTTCTTCAGGATGAGCGGATGTGGCAATATCGATATCATCACTTTCCTTTCCAAGCAGAAAGTCCCTGACCCAGCCGCCAGCATAAAATGCTGTGTAGCCTGCTTCTTGAAGGGTTTTTACAATATGTCGCGCAAAGCGTTTTATTGGTTTTCGTTTCATAGAATACGAATATACTTTTATGCCAATTAAGGAGCACTAAGAAGATCCATCACACGTTTTCCTTTAGTGGCAAAGAGAATAGGATGTTCTTTGATTATTGTTCTCCATTCTTTTATGCCCTCTGGAGGCAGGCTCATCCAAATGTTGCCGTCAACTAGATAGCCGTTTTTGATACCCTGATCCGTATTCTCGTCGCCTGTTCGTAGGCCAATTATATAGTGAAATTTCTGGGCTGCAGTAAGGGCTGCAAGTTGTGTGTGTCCCTTGCCTCCTTTAAAGTAGCAATATTCCATTGCGACTTGCATCAATTTTGTTCCTACATCGTGGTATAAGTCGGATGTTCTCTCTACCCAATCCACTTGTACAACTGGAAATGAAGATTGAGTGTCCTGAGCAAGCGGAGCGTAGATAATTTCTATTATTATCTTCCCTATTGTCGCCCAATTAGAGCTGTCTTTAGCGAAAAAAATAATCTTTCCATTAGATTTCTTTGGTTGTATGAAAATTTCTCGTGTCTCGTTGCTGTTTTTCAAGTGAACGGTTGTTTTCCCCCACAACTTACTCTCTTCTTGAACGTTTGCTTGAATAACAGCTTCAAGTAGTTCGGAAATTTTAAGATTTTGAGCAGTTTCTGGTTGTTGTCCGGAAATTCCCAACGCTTTTATAAATTTTTTGACTATTTTGCTCGATCTAAAGTCTTTTGCTCTTTTCTTGTTGGCATTGTGAGACCTTTCTTCATATCGATCAATTCGCATATCTAACCAGGTAGATAAATTAGCTAGTTGGGATAAAGTATTTTCGCTAATTTTTAATTGCTCTTGGCTGATATCCCTTAGCGATTTGTAAAACAATTCACTAAGTTGTTGTACTGAATTTTGAAAATCATATTCATTTCTGTAAACCCAGCGATGTATTCTACTAAGAATTCCGTAATTATGTGGTTCAAAAGAGAGTGAAGTTCCCTTGGTGCGAATATAAATATTTTCTGGGTTTACGCCTGCTGCAATCAACCTCTTGTATTGCTTTGCTGCATTTATTAATTCGTTAATTG
>PMZB01000259.1 GCA_003170575.1 Chlamydiia bacterium
GGGATCCACTTTTCTTCCTCTTCCTGTACATGGCGCACTGGGTGCTTAATATGGTGCGTTCTCGTGTGTACCGACATAAAATATCCTTATGATTTTGATGCTTTTGTGTTCAATTTTCCAGCAAGCCACAAATGTTGGCCTACCATTTTTTAGATGGCAGTGATAGCTATCTTCAGGTATTCCAGGACCTTTATCCAAGGAGCCAAAATGTGACCAATTTTTCCTATAAGGGCCATCTGCTTCCATTTCCACAAACAATCTAGTTGCTAAATCAAATACCTTGGGACGATTCTTCTTTAGTTCTAGAAGCTGCTTCTTAATCTTGGTAGGTACATCGACGGTCCATTGAGTATCGTGGTGTATATGTAGCTCCAGTGAAACCACACTATACCATTATTTGGTATTTTTTGAATAGAGAGAATTTTACGGAGAACTTTACGAAAAATTCACAACAATTTACGGAAAATCGGGGAAAGAAGGGGTTTACCCTGAGCTCCTAAATCAAGCTCAGGATAACATCTGGGGGTAGGCAAGACTCGAACCAACAAAAGTCCGAAGTCGAGGGATTTACAGCCCCTAATCAAACAGGTTATTTGCTGCTGCCTGCAGGGATGGAGTTGTGGGGCTATAGGTTGTGATTATGTAGGAGGCTCCTTGAAACAGGGGGGCATCAAGTGGATCTCGTGTCTCAATCACGACAACCGGTTTCCCGAGATCAATGAGAGACTGAACCAGTTGCTTCTGGGCAGGATTTTTCCATGCATTATATGTGCAAATGATGATGGTGTTTGTTTTCTTTGCTGTCTCAAGCATGGATTTTTGATCTTGGTCGGTTGGATTCAGAGAAGAAAAGTAGGTAATGTTCACTTTTTGAGGAAAACTTGTTGTGTCAAGAGAATCTTTTAAAATATCGGGGGCAAAAAGTGTGCAAGAAAGAATTTCTGGCTTTTTGCCTGTGCTGCGAAGTGCTTTTTCTGCCACGATTCGAGCAAGCTCTCTATGTTCAGGAGTAGATACGGAAGGGGGTACTTTTTGAGGATCTACATCTCTGGGCATACCCTGTTTAAACGCAAGCACACGCTTTACCGCTTCATTGATGCGATCCATGCTGAGGCGGCCTTCATGCACTGCGTCTAGTATGTGCCCGTGGATTCGTTTCACATCCTGAACAGTAAGCTCGAGGGAGTCTTGCGTGCCAAGCAGAACTTTTCCTCCGAGGATGAGCATGTCATAACCTGCTTGAAGGGCTTTGACAGCAGCCTCATCAACAGATTCACAGTGCTTGAGAAGGCCTTCCATGACAAGAGAATCAGTGACCAGAAGTTTGTTAAAACCTTTAGCCCTTATATACTTAACTACCTTTTGGGAAAAAGTTGCGACGGTGTCTGGATCTATGGCTTTAACCACAAGATGCCCTACCATAATGGCATCAACCAGATCTCTCACGGCGATAAATGGAGGTAAATCCTGGCGCTCTAGCTCTTCCTTTGTTAAATCAACAACAGAAAAATCATAATGTGGATCTGTCTTTCCAAAACCTTGGCCTATAGCATGCTTTGCGCATGTTTTTATCTTGGCATCTTGATATCCATAGCAAGCTTGTGCGGCAAATTGGGCGACTTCTCTTCCATCTTCACCAAAAGAACGAATGCCTATTACTGGATTTTCAGGTCTATTTACATCGACAACAGGGCCAAGAATCCATGTGACACCTACTTGACGAGCCTCTTCTCCCATAGCACAGGCACATTTTCTGGCAAGTTCTGGTGTGTTTGTCATCCCAAGAGCCTTGTTTCCTGGGAATATGGTAAATCCATTGGTTAAGCGTGCGATAAGCCCGCCTTCTTGATCAGTAGCAATGGCAAGGGGAATCTTGTGTGATGTTTGGAGGGTAAGTGTTTGAAGTCCGGAGCTAAGCTTTCGCACTTGCCGGGGAGAGGAAAGGCTATTTGCCCAATTATAATAAATAATGGAGCCAACATGAACATCTTGAATTAGGGTTTTCGCATCTTCGTTTGCCTCTTCTCCATGAAAATGAGCCATCAAAAGCTGGCCGACTTTTTCTTCGAGAGACATCTCATCTATTAGTGATCCATACAAGCAGGAAGTAGAACATAAAAGGGCGGCAGTTAAAGCTGTTGAAGTCATGAAAACTCTCCGTGGAAAAATGCTGGAGTGAGAAAGTATAAAAGTAGAAAGATTCTATACAAGTCTTATATTTTCGTGTCTCGCTTTTGCGGGCTTAAGCAAAAGTTCGGAGAATGGTGCGTGAGTTTACTACCTCCTGAGACAGGCCTTTGGAGTACTATCAAATAGATGACTGTCTGTTTAGATTATATCAACGAGGGGTGGGCGACAAAGATTTAATCCTTTATGGAAAATATGCGGGATTTACGGTTCAGTTCGTTGGGGATACTAGTGGTGTCCGCAAGCTTACATTTAGTAAAATTAACTCCTGACTTTTTTAGGGACGACTAAGTACTAGTAAAGAGCTTGCAGAAGAGATTGCGCCAGTGATTCAGGCGAATGGGTCCGGCTTGCAAGGATTATGTCAAACTGCTCTCTTGGTGCAATATAACAATCATCTTGGCCCTCAGGCATATCAGAAAAGAACTTTTTCCTTCTTTCGTCCACCACTTCTTTTGGAAATTCGTACTGAGAAAATGAACGCGGAAGAGTTTTTGGACGGATTGATTCAGGTGTAACAAGTTTGTATACATCATCAACCAACCTTTCCACGTCATTGCGAGAAGTGCGATCACAGGCTCCTGCCTTTTCTGGTATGGCCTTCACATGGGAGAAATAAGAATGCGGCACACCTGTAAGAAATCGAAGTAATTCAAAGTTGTGTTGGGTTCGGCCCTCCTCATTTCTTTTAAGGAGCCTATCAAATACGATGCGAAAAGGGGCATAGAGAAGTACACTGATATATCGGGCAGCAAATGGCTGTTCATTCTTTCTGTCGCTGAGGTTCATCCAATCGGTGACAAGTACATTGTTACCATTTACCAGAGCCTGTCGGACAACCTTTACAATTTCATCATCCGCTGCTTGCCAGACACAGCCTCTCCAGGGGGTATTGCAGGGTTGATCTAATTCATTTCGTATAGTATCGATAAGCTGTAGCGTATTCGCTTGCTGTTCTTTACTTATTTCTGGCTTGAAACAGACCCATCTCCGGAGAAAAGCGGCGTAGAGGTTTTGGTCGTCAATGGCCCGTGCAATGGCAGAATATTGATCGGGAAATCGCGCCTGCAAAGCACTTTTCATTTTCGCATAGCAAACATCATCATAATCAAGCACCGTCCAATTCTTTCCAAGCTGAACAACCGCCTTTTCTAGTGATGATTTGCCTGCACAGCTTGTTCCGGTGAGCCGGACAATCCGTTGTTCTGCATGGGTTGGGTCAAAGTGAAGTGGTGAATAGAGGGAAAGGGAATCCCTATTTACCCACCCAACCCATTCCTCGAACATGGGTCGAACTAGTGCAAATAGGGCTGTGCATTCTATTACAATACAGGTTTGGCGATCTTGTAACATATGCTGAGAGGGGAGTTTATCGCCTTCATTCTCGTAAACTGGGATTGAAGAACCACAACATAGGTAAATCATTTAGCTCTCCTTAAGGATTAGAGGGGTAAGGTTTGGAGTAAGGTATTTGAACGCGGGATATTAAAGCAATCAAAATAAACAAATTTTTATATACTTTCTTAGAACGAAAAGGGATTCATGCTGGAAGGTTCCATGGTTTTTGCAGTTCCTGATATGCAGGAAGAGGAAGCTGGACAAGGACCGGGTTTTTGCTTTTGTCTAACCAAGCGAGGATTGTGGAGAGGTGATCGTAACTTGTTGCTGTGCAGCCTGCGGTGCCTGAATGGAAGGAGCGCCACAGGTGAAAAAAGATGGCTGAACCGGCAAAGGGTTGTGGATCAGGGAAATTGTGATGGATCAGGAAGCCGATATTGTAGAGCGGCACAGAGGCCATTTTTTCAGAGCTCTTCCAAGCAGGCATGATCGTGTGGGTATCTGTGATGCGGTTGTAGTAACTTGATGTAGGATCATCGACTGCTTCTATTGTGGGAGAAAGGGGAAGGTAGTCCATTTGTAAATGAGTCATTTTGGATTTTGGAGCAAAGCCAAAGGCGGTGCCAATGGAAAAAATCCCTGCAGGGGATTTGCCATCTCCTTCTCGTTTAAGGGGAGAAAGGTTTTGAAAAGGGTGCAACCCAATTCCCCAGGCAAGTCCAGATCGCCCCACGACGACGGGGAAAGCTTCATGTGCAAGCTTCCACGGAGAATTTACGTTTTGTCTTTCGAAGAGCTGTGCATTCCCTTGCATGCTTGTCCAATCTGCTGTTGTCACAACTACTGCTTGAGTGTACATAAAAATAATAATACAGGCCTATGTTGACAATATCCATTAAAAAATCTATACCCAACCCCAGTTGAAGAATTGGGATTTTACCAATGCAGAACATGCCAGGTTTGATCCCGAAAAAACAGGCCCGCTATTGTGACATAGGGGCAGTTTTTTCGGGATCAAAAATGGCGTGTTCTGCGAAGGGAAAACCAATTCATCAACTGGGGTTGGGTATATATAGCCTAGAGACTATGTTGATAGGATTTGGCGGAGAATATGGCAGCTACACAAGAATCAAGTGCGGAGACACTTCAGTATGGCAGGGTTGTATCTGTTCGGGGAAGTGTCATTGATGTTCGGTTTCAAGAGAATCTTCCTCCCATATACACACTTCTGCGCCTTCCTCTTGGAGAAAAAATCATTTCTATAGAGGTGCTTCAGCAGATCGATGACCATCGAGTCCGCGGCATTGCTTTAAATTCTACACAGGGTGTTGCCCGAGGCATGAGAGTTGAGAATACAGGCAAGCCTTTAATGACTCCTGTGGGGAAAAATGTTCTGTCCAGAGTATTTGATGTGTTTGGCAATCCTATAGATCGAAAGGGGGCTGTGACTGATGTCACATGGAAGGCTGTGAGGCAAGCGCCTCCTAGCTTGATTCAGAGGGCTACTTCCTCAGAGATCTTTGAAACAGGCATTAAAATTATTGATGTGCTTCTTCCCTTGGAAAAGGGAGGCAAGTCTGGTCTTTTCGGTGGTGCAGGCGTTGGAAAAACAGTGCTTCTGACTGAAATGATTCACAATATGGTACACAAGCACTCTGGGGTGAGCCTGTTTGCAGGAATTGGCGAGCGTTGCCGAGAAGGGGAAGAGCTCTATGGCGATATGGTCCGAAGCGGGGTTTTGGGCAACATGGCTATGGTGTTCGGTCAGATGAATGAAGCTCCTGGCTGTCGCTTTTTAGTGGGACACACGGCACTGACCATGGCGGAATATTTCCGTGATGTGGAAAAAGTTGACGTTCTTTTACTTATCGACAACATCTTTCGATTTATTCAAGCAGGCTCTGAGGTGGCAGGATTGATGGGGTTAATGCCTTCAAGAATGGGGTATCAGCCTACCTTAGCTACGGAATTATCAAGTCTGGAAGAGCGCATCGCAAGCACCGATACGGGTGCTATCACTTCGATTCAGGCAGTGTATGTTCCAGCTGATGATTTTACAGATCCTGCTGCGGTTCACACCTTTAATCACCTATCCGCCTCGATTGTTCTGTCTCGAAAACGAGCGGGCGAAGGGCTTTACCCAGCGATTGATCCCTTAAGCTCCTCCTCTATGATGGCTTCACCAGCTATCGTGGGGGAGAGACATTACCAAATTGCAAGAGGAGTGCGTGAAACATTAGCTCAATATACAGAATTAAAAGACATCATTGCGATGCTTGGGATAGAGCAGCTTTCGATTGAAGACCGAGCACTTGTGTATAGAGCCAGAAGGTTAGAGAGATTTCTGACCCAGCCATTTTTTACTACCGAACAGTTTACTGGCATTAAAGGCAAACTTGTCAGCCTCCAAGATGCGCTGAATGGCTGTGAAAGAATTTTGGCAGATGAGTTTAAGGACTATCCAGAGAGCGCTCTTTATATGATTGGATCAATTGATGAGGCGAAGAAATCATGACGTATGACTCCATGGTTTTGAAAGTGGTTTTGCCTTTTGAAATTCTGCTTGAGAAAAAGGGAGTTAAGCGATTAGTTGTGGAGACAACACAAGGATTTATGGGGTTTCTTCCTTTGCGATTAGATTGCGTTGCATTTCTTGTCCCCGGGGTCACTGTGTATGAAGCAGAAGGGGAGGAAGAAAAGTATATAGCTTCTGATGAGGGGATCCTTGTAAAGACAGGAGAGAGAGTTACCATTTCCGTCCGAAATGGAATTGTGGGTACCGATGTGGAGGAACTTCACAAAAAGGTAAAAGAGGGATTTTTGAAAAGAGAAGTAACCGAGCGAGACATCATACGTCTACTTGGAAAGTTAGAGAGTGTTTTCATGCAGCAAGTTGTTAAAGAGGCGCATCGTGGATAAAAAGCAAACCCATGAAGAGTTTTTACGCCAAATCCAAGAAAAAGGGGAACGCAGATTGAAAGCTAAGAGAGAGATTACTATTTGGTCAGGATTGGGAACATTGGGGGTGATTGGGTGGTCAGTTTCCGTCCCAATACTTATTGGTGCAGCCATTGGATGGTATTTAGATAGGAAATTTGGCTCCAGCCATAGATGGACGTTAGCATTTTTAGTTCTTGGCTTGATGGTAGGATGCTGGAATGCAAGCTACTGGGTATGCAAACAGTTCAAAGAGATTGATGGAGACAAAGAAGAACATGAATGAACTTGTAGCAGCGCTTGTTGGATTTTTTGTTGGGCTTTTCTTGGGTGGATTTTATTTTGGCGGGCTTCTCTGGACTGTAAATAAAGGCTTAAGAGGGAAGAGGAAAGTGCTTTTGTTCATATCAAGTTATGTTGTGCGAATGGTTTGTGTTGGGGTTGGGTTTTATATGGTTGGGGGTAGTTCATGGCTAAACTTTGTGACAAGCCTGGTTGGCTTTTTGATCGCACGAAGCATAGTTATTCATTTTGGGCATAAGGTGAGATATGAATCTGGGACCTGATACAATTATTGTCTGGAAGTATGGAATTTTCAATCTGAACGAGACAATTCTGGCGACGTGGGGACTCATGATTTTCTTGAGTCTTGTTGCCTTATCTATCTCAAGGCGCCTTGCATCCGACGTGACCATCTCCAAATGGCAGAACGGTCTTGAGATTATTGTCTTGGCAGTTGTGGGTCAGATCAAGGAAGTAGGGCTTCAACCACCGGAGCGGTATGTCAGCTTTTTAGGGTCCATGTTTGTCTTTTTGGTAACAGCGAACTGCTTTTCTATTTTTCCAGGATACCGGTCTCCTACAAGCTCTTTATCTACAACAGCAGCACTTGCCATTATTGTGTTTGTGTCGGTTATCGCGTTTGGCATCAGAGAAAAAGGTGTTAAAAGATATTTTTTAGATTATTGTGAACCTACATTCATCATGTTGCCCTTTAATGTGATTGGAGAAGTTTCCAGGACGATTTCACTTGCTGTGCGTCTTTTTGGCAATATGATGAGCGGAGAATTGATTGTCAGCATTTTACTTTCAATTACTCCGTTTTTTATACCAGTTGTGATGAATATGTTTGGTCTGTTCATTGGCATGGTCCAGGCTTATGTATTCACCATTTTGTCTATGGTTTACATTGCCGCGGCAACACATGTTGAGAAAGTAAAAAAAGGAGAGTGAGATGGATAGTCTTACAGTGATCGCAGTTTGTTCTATCATCATGGCAGGACTGACTATGGCGATAGGTACAATAGGGCCGGCACTTGGGGAGGGACGAGGGCTTTCAGCCGCTCTTACCTCGATTGCTCAGCAGCCCGATGAAGCGAAAAATATAGCCCGTACGTTATTTGTGGGGCTTGCGATGATAGAATCAATAGCTATTTACTGCCTTGTTATTTCCATGATTCTGATCTTTGCAAATCCTTTTTGGAATCATGTTGTTTCACATTAAGGCAAGCATATGTTGATTGATTGGGTAACTGTTGTAGCGCAAGCAGTAAATTTCCTCCTCTTGGTGTGGCTGTTGCGTCGATTTTTGTTTAAGCCTGTTCTCAAAGTGGTTAATGAGCGAGAACAAAAGATACGAAAGCAAATTGAAGATGCAGCTAAGCAAGATGAAGCAGCAAAAAAAGAGAGAGAGGCTCTTACTCGTGAAAAAGAGGCCCTGCTTCATAGCAAAGAGGCTTTGCTTGCAGAGGCGCAAGAAGATGCAAAAAAAGAAAGAGAATCTCTTCTCAAACAAGCGCGTATTGAAGCAGATACTCTTCGGCGAACTTTTCAGGAAAAGATTCGCAATGAGCAAAAAGCAGTCTTTGGGGATTTGAAAAAACAATTAGAAGAGACAGTCTTTCATATAGCTAAGAAGGTGTTGGAAGATATCACTCAGAAACAGTTTCAAGAGGGTGTTGTAGGTGCTTTTGTCCAGAAGTTGAATGAAATGAGCCCTGATCAGAAGAGTGCAATCCTTGAAGACATAAGAAATTTTCCTGGTTCTCTTTGCATAAGGAGCGCTTTCCAACTTTCACCTGAGAATAAAAATCTGCTTGAAAAGGGTGTGAAAGCACATTTTGGGGAGGGTATTGCTCTTACGTTTGAAATTAATCCAGACTTGATTTGCGGGATAGAATTTGCAACTTCGGGCCATAAGGTGTCGTGGAACATTGGCGAGTATTTGCTCAAGATGCAGGAATCAGTATGCAATCTTTAAAAGACGCTGCTCAAAAGACGCTTGTTGCGATAGAAAAGGCGCGCTCTACAATAGAGCCGACAGTTTCTTTTCAAGAAGTAGGGAAAATTACAGCAGTTTCATCAGAGATAGTCAAGGCCGAAGGCCTTTCTGGCGTAGGCTTTGAGGAATTGATAGAATTTCCAGGAAATTTGTTTGGATTTACCTTTAATGTTGATGAAAAGGATATAGGGATTGCTCTTCTTGGGGACGGAAGTCACTTGCGTGTGGGCGATGAGATTAAGCGGACTGGCAGAAGTATAGATGTGCCGGTGGGAGAAGGGCTTTTAGGAAGAGTTATTGATCCATTAGGCCGCCCTCTTGATGGCAAGGAGCCTGTCTTGTATGAGGCGAGGCTTCCTATTGAACGACCTGCTCCAGCGATTATGGATAGAGCTCCAGTTGAAGTGCCTCTCTCATCAGGTATTAAGGTCATTGATGCTCTTGTTCCTATTGGCAGAGGACAACGCGAACTAATCGTGGGAGATAGAAAGACCGGAAAGACGGCTGTTGTTATAGATACGATTCTGAACCAGCGGGACGAAAAAGTGATTTGTGTCTATTGTGCTATATGCCAAAGGTCCTCTTCTGTTGCCAAAACCATTCAACTTCTGCAAGAGCGGGGGGCGATGGAGTATACAATTGTAGTAGTGACTTCAGGCAATGACCCACCTGGGATGAACTACATAGCTCCCTATGCTGCGACAAGTATTGCCGAATATTTCATGGAAAAGGGAAAAGATGTGCTGATTGTGTATGATGACTTACTTCAGCATGCTCGAGAATATCGGGAGCTCTCTCTTTTACTGAAACGTCCACCAGGCCGTAGCGCATTTCCGGGGGACATTTTTTATATTCACTCAAGGCTGTTAGAGCGCGCTACCCATCTAAAAGATGAGTTAGGAGGAGGGTCGCTCACAGCTCTTCCTATTATTGAAACTCAGGCACAAAACATCTCTGAGTATATTGCTACAAATTTGATTTCGATTACTGATGGGCAAATCTATCTGTCGCCAACATTGTTTGAGCTCGGAATTTTGCCTGCTGTTGATGTGAATAAATCGGTCTCTCGTGTAGGAGGCAAGGCCCAATTGCCAGCCTATCGATATGCTGCAGGGCCATTAAAGCTTGAATATGCTCAGTTTTCCGAGCTTGAGGAATTTGTGCGGTTTGGAGCGCATCTAGAAGAGGAGCCTTTGCGCATCATTAACCATGGCAGGCGCATACGTGCTTGTTTGAAACAAAATGAATCAAGCCCTGTGCCTGCGTTTGAACAGCTCTGCCTTCTTCTTGCGCTTGGCGCCCGATTATTTGATACAATAGCTCTTGAGAGGATGCAGAAGGCAGAAAACACAGTATATGAAGTTTGTAAACATTTTCCTTCAGAAATGCTTGAGTCATTTAAAAAAACAGGCAAATTAACTGACAAGATGAAATCAACCATTATAGACACAATAGAAAGGGCGTTGGCAGGTTTATGAGCGATACCCTGAATCTGATGCGCCGAAAAAAAGATGCGTGTACAAAGATTCAAAAGGTTGTGGGCATCATGAAGATTATTGCTGCCTCACAAATTAAGGATTGTCAACGGTCGGCCCAAGCTTCAGAAAACTATTATGGCAATATCAAAACGGCGCTTTCTGCATTCCTTAAAAAGTTAGGCAAGGTTGAGCTGAAGCGCATAGCTCTCGCTCCATCTACCGGGGCAATTATCTTTGGGACGGATCAAGGACTTGTTGGCCCATTCAATGATATTTTGGCGAGGTTTGTAGCTACTTCACTTAAAGAAAAAGAAGAAAAGAAAGTTTTTGTAATTGGGGAGAGAATGGGAGGGGTTCTCGAGGGACAAGGCGTGCATGTAGATCATGTATATCCAATGCCCCGCTCTGCTAAAGAGATCCCATCAACCGTGCATGAGTTGATGCTCGACCTGAGTTCGCTTATAGATTATGAACGAAGACCTACCTTCTTTCTTTTTCATAATCGGTCTGTGCCTGGAGTGCTCCTAGAACCAGTTTCTACTAAAGTGCTGCCTCTTGATGAGGTATGGAAAGCTGAGCTTCGGCAGACAGTCTGGCCTACGCATATGATTGCAGAAATTCTCGAAAGTGATGAGATCGCGTTAGTGCAGCTCTTAAGAGAATACTTGTTCGCAGCTTTTGCCCGATCCCTGGCTGAATCCATGGCATGCGAAAACCTTGTCCGATTTCTCTCTATGCAAAAAGCAGAAAAGAATATNNTCAGATTTTTCTGCATTGTCGGAGGAGTCGTCAGGGCATTCTGATGGAAATTACTTGATATACTAATTGCGTCTAAAGAATAGGCTTATAGTTTTCAATTTGTAGTGTCGAATTTGCACGATCTCAGAG
>PMZB01000290.1 GCA_003170575.1 Chlamydiia bacterium
CAACTATTCAGCTTGGGGAGCAATTTATTTTTGGATTTTTATCCCTTTTCTGTGGTATAAGTATATCCAGGATTAGACAGAAACCCAAATATAACTCCAAAAAAGTTTAGTATTCAAAGTTAGTGATCAAATTTTGTATGAAAAATTTGGTTTGTCGTGCGAGGTATGTATTTTATGGAACAACGAAGCTCCGGCGATGAAAGATTGGCTGCGATCTGCCAGAAGATCAGAAATGAGACACTGGAACCAGCAGAACAAGATGCGCAAAATATTCGGCTCACAGCCGAGCGAGAGGCCGCAAAAATTAAAGCGGAGGCGCGTCAACTTGCGGATCAGCTGCTTCATGACTCCCGAAAAGAGGTTCAGGAAGAACGTAAAGCTTTTGAGGCATCCCTTCAACAAGCATGTAAGCAAACTCTGGATCTATTACGCCAAAAAGTGGAGCAAACTCTGTTTAAACCTGCACTGAATGCATGGCTCGAAAAAGAATTCTCCTCGGAAGTAAAAACAGCGCATCTTCTTGATACCCTTATCCAGTATCTGAAAAAAGAAGGCATGGAAGGAGATCTTGCCGCCTGGATTGGATCTCATCTTTCAAAAGAAGAAGTTGTAAAACACTTGGCCGCCTCCTCCCTTAAAGCCATTCCTAAAGAAGGGATTCACGTTGCAGATCAGGCCCAGGGCGTTATCTTAAAACTTTTGGACAAGCACATCACCTTTGAAATAACTCCAGACGCTATTAAAGACCTTATCGCTACTTTTGTTCGCAGTGATTTCAGGAGGTTTTTCTTCGATGAGTGATCAGGTATTCTTGACAATTTTCCTGCCCTCCCTCTCCTTTAACTCTCCTCCTGAGCTGAGTTTCGAAGATCTACGATTCTTTTTAAACCTCAATCTCTCCTCAAAAGAGCAAAAAATTCTGTCAGGATTTCTCACCTTTTATGACCTTGAGAACGTACGAGCCTGGTTGCTTCAGACTCCAATGACTGTACGAGGCAGTATGTCTCATGAGCTTCTCAAAGATAGATTGATCGACGGCAACACAGGAATTAGGGTTGTAGACTCTTTTCTCAAGACATATTCAACTCAAGAAGACCGCCTCCTTTATCTACCGACCCTCTCAAAACTCTATATCAAAGCCGCATCCCAAACTGGATATTCATTTCTCCAAAAATATTTTCGGCTAGAGAACAGAATACGACGCATTCTTTCTACATTTCGTGCAGAAACATCAGTTCCCCCGTTTCAATTGACCCCAGAGGAACTTTCTTCTTCACAGTACCGAGATCTTTATACCATCTGGAAAAAAAGAGCTCATTCATTTGATATAGAGAGAGAAATCTCTCAGTGGAAATTTTTAGAAATCGAACGCCTTGGAGAGCAAGCTCTTCCCTTTTCGTTCGATCGCATTCTTTCGTATCTTATTCGGCTCCTTCTTGTTGAGTCACGGCTAGGAATGAAAGAACATACACATATTAAGAGCCTGGAACGCTTGGCAAAGGTAGTGCAATGACGAATATTCTAGAACAAGAAGCACCAACAACAGCAAAAGGACGTGTAAAAAAGGCTTTTGGAAACCTTGTACATGTGGTTTTTGATAACGCTATCCGTCAAGGAGAGGTAGCGTACATTCTGCTGCCAAACTATAGACTAAAAGCGGAGGTACTTGAGATTTCAGGAAATGAAGCTAAGCTCCAAGTGTTTGAAGATACCCGGGAAATCACGCTTGATACACCAGTAGAGTTTACAGGTAATCTTCTTGAAGCTGAGCTTGGCCCTGGACTTTTAAGCACGATCTACGATGGGTTGCAAAATCCGCTTGAAGATGTTGCAAATAAAGCAGGATATTTTCTGCCAAAAGGATTTCAAGGCAAAGCTCTGGATAGAGAACGTACCTGGGATTTTTTGCCAATTGCAAAACCTAATCAAATTCTCAAGCGCGGAGATGCTCTTGGAATGGTTATGGAAAACAGGTTCGAACACCTGATCATGGTTCCTTTCAGTTGCTTTGGAAAATGTACTGTCTCCTGGGTTGCCCCTAAAGGCCAATACACTGTTACTTCTGTCATCGCCAAAGCAGTTGATGAGCGAGGTGATGAACTTTCCTTTACAATGCTCCAGCGATGGCCAATAAAAAATCAGCTTATTCAAGGAAGGAATATCCGCCCCACACAAATGCTTGATACTGGCTGCAGGATTATTGATACACAATTTCCCATCCTTAAAGGCGGAACGTTTTGCACTCCAGGACCCTTTGGAGCAGGAAAAACAGTGCTCCAGCACCACCTTGCCAAATACTCTTCTGTTGACATTGTCATCGTAGTAGCCTGCGGAGAACGTGCTGGCGAGGTCGTTGAGATCTTAAGAGAATTCCCTCACCTTGTGGATCCCCATACTGGCGAATCCCTGATGAACCGGACTGTCATGATCTGTAATACTTCCTCTATGCCTGTTGCTGCGCGCGAAGCTTCAGTATATCTTGGCGTTACCTTAGCAGAATACTACCGACAGATGGGTCTGCACGTACTTGTGCTTGCCGACTCAACCTCAAGATGGGCTCAAGCTATGCGCGAGATGTCAGGACGGCTTGAAGAGATCCCTGGGGAGGAGGCGTTTCCTGCCTACCTTGCCTCCAGAATCTCTGCTTTCTACGAGCGTTCAGGGGTGATCGTGATGGAAAACGGCCGCTCAGGCTCTCTCTCGATCGGCGGAGCAGTTTCCCCTGCTGGAGGAAACTTTGAAGAACCTGTGACCCAAGCCACATTGGCCGTTGTAGGAGCCTTCTTGGGCCTTTCCTGGGAACGATCCGCTGCAAGAAAGTATCCAGCTATTGATCCCCTGATTTCATGGTCAAAATACACAACACAGGTTGCTCACGAGCTTTCTGCAAAAATGCCTGAGTGGGGGCATATTATCGAAAAAGCGTCCAAAATTTTGAGAGCATCTGATGAAATAAAAAAACGAATGGAAGTTGTCGGCGAAGAAGGAATCTCCCTTGAAGACATGATCACGTATCTTAAAGGAGAGCTCTACGATACCTGCTACCTCCAGCAAAACTCATTTGACAAAGAAGATAGCTACTGCTCCATTGAACGACAAATGGCTTCTCTTGCTATTATGGGGCAGATTATTGCATACCCCTTTGTGTTTAAGACACACGATGAAGCCCGTACTTATTTCTTGTCTCTACAGCATAAATTGAAAAATTTAAATTATCTCCCACTTGGAGTAGCAACGTACCTTCAGACTGTAGCTGAAATTCGGACGTTGTTAAATATGTGAGGATGAATAAATGAGAACAATTCACGAAAAAATTGATGATATTAGAGGCAGCCTCGTAACAGTGCGCGGAAGTAAAGCCGGTTTAGGCGAGCTTGCCCGCATCGAGATGGCAGACGGCAGAACTGCCTATGCCTCGGTCCTCCGAATTGACGGGGATAAAGCAACCTTGCAGGTATTTCAAAATACACGAGGAATATCCACTGGAGACAGGATCATCTTCCTTCGCCGGCAAATGCAGGCTATGTTTAGCCCTGGTCTTTTAGGAAGAAGGCTTAATGGCGCTGGAGAATCCATTGATGGCGGATCAGAGGTTTTGGGAGAGCCTGTGGAGATTGGCGGCACATCCTTTAATCCTGTGAAACGCATTGTCCCAACCGAGATGGTGCGCACCAATATCCCCATGATTGATGTGTTTAATTGCCTTGTGAAATCGCAGAAAATCCCTATCTTTTCCGTTGCAGGAGAGCCCTACAATAAGCTTCTCATGCGCATTGCAAATCAAGCTGCAGCTGATGTGGTCATTATTGGAGGCATGGGGCTTACCTTCACTGACTACCAACTGTTTGTAGAAAATGCAGAACTTTCAGGCTCCCAAAATAAAACCGTTATGTTTATTCATAGGGCCACAGACCCCACCGTGGAATGTGTCCTGGTTCCTGACATGGCTCTTGCCTGCGCCGAGAAATTTGCTCTGGAACATAAAAATGTAGTCGTGCTTCTTACTGACATGACAGCCTTCGCAGATGCGCTGCGCGAAATCTCCATCACCATGGACCAGATCCCGTCAAATCGAGGGTATCCAGGGTCTCTTTATTCAGACCTGGCTTCACGTTATGAAAAAGCTGTCGCCATCGAAGGAAGCGGTTCGATCACTCTAGTCACTGTCACCACTATGCCAGGAGATGATGTGACCCACCCAGTACCAGACAATACTGGATACATCACCGAGGGGCAATGGTATCTGCACGGCGGCCGCATCGATCCTTTTGGCTCGCTCTCACGCCTTAAACAGCTTGTGATCGGAAAAGTCACCCGCGAGGACCATGGAGAGTTAGCTAATTCCTTAATTCGCCTCTATGCTGAATCCAAAAAGGCTCGAGAGAGGCATGCCATGGGATTTCGTCTTTCACGATGGGATGAAAAACTCATTCATTTTGCGAAACTCTTTGAAATAGAACTTATGGACCTAAACGTCAACTGCTCGCTCGAACAAGCGCTTGATAAAGGATGGAAAATTTTTGGGTCCTGCTTCACGCGAGAAGAAGTAGGAATTAAAGAAACGATTCTTGAAAAATTTTGGGTAAGAGAGTGACTTAAAGTTTATGGCAGAAGTCAAATTTACCAAACAGGAATTGCGCCAGCAACAGATCAAGCTCCACCAGCTCCAACGCTATTTGCCCACACTCCAATTGCGAAAAGCACTTCTCCAAGCAGAAGTTACCAATGCACGAACACAACACGCCGAACTCAAGCAAAAGCAGTTTGATGCCTGGAAAACGCTTTCTAACGCAGCACCGCTTCTCTCTTTAGACCCCCATCTCTCCCTTGAAAAAGCATCAACCATCGCAAAAATAGAAAAAGGCTCTGAAAATATTGCAGGAGTTGAAGTCCCCTTTCTTACCTCCTGCTCCTTCGAGACGTTTGATTATAATCTTTACGACACCCCTCCCTGGGTGGATGCTTTTGTTGAAGAGCTTCGTTTATTCCATACACTCTCTGTGAAACTTGCCTTTTCAGACGAACGGCTGCTCGTGCTTGAAAGAGAGTTGAGAGAGGTGTACACACGTGTAAACCTCTTTGAAAAAGTACTTATTCCACGCTGTCTAAAGAACATAAAAGCGATAAAAATTTTCTTGGGAGATCTTGAGCTTGCAGCTATTGCTCAAGCAAAAATTGCTAAGACAAAGATCATGAATAGAAAACTAGAAATGGCAGGCACGCTATGAGAGTGGATGTAGAGAAATTTCTTTTTGTTGGCCCTGCTTCACAAAAAGATGAGTTTATCCTTGCCTGCCAAAAACAAGGCTCTATCCAATTTTTTGGCGCAAAAACTTCCCTTTCAGATCTACTTGCCAAAGACTTTTTCGATGTCACCCAAGCCATCAAAATACTGATTCCATATGATGTCGAACAAACTCCGCATGTGTCTATAGTTGATCCTCTTTCCTTCTCACGCATGGTCATAGCAGATAAGCTTAAGCTCGAAGAACTCCACCTTACGCGAAGAGAGGTAAGAGAAAAGCTACAAAAAGTTACCCCCTTTGGAAAGATCCCTCTAGAGATGATCCGAGAGCTAGAATCGAAAACATCACTCCGTTTTCGCCTCTGGACAGCTCATGTTGCAACTCGTGGAACAGAGGTCTGCCCCCACCTGATTGAAACTGCAACTGTCTCGACAAGACAGTATTTCCTCTCCCTCACGAAAGAACCAATCGATCTTCCAGGACTTGAAGAAATTCCTCTCACCGAAGAGACGGTGAACCTTTCCCAAACAATGCAAGAATTGACGAAAAAAATAGAGAATATAGAGGACTATTTAAAACATAGAGCAGCCTTCGTTGTAAGTTTACGGCGCGCTTTGATTGACGAACTGGACGGAAAAAAACGACAGCACGTTCTCGAAAATGCTCTTTTCCCACTGGAGAACAGGCTCTTTTCCGTGATCGGATGGGTGCCAGAATCTCTGTCCGAAAGTGTTCACGCCATTTGCGACTCCATGAACATACTTGCGGAGGAAGTTCCTATCCTTTCAGGGGAAGCGCCCCCCACGTGTTTGGAAAATAAAAACTTCTCCCGTGTAGGAGAAGACCTGGTCAACATCTATGATACGCCATCTCCCTCTGACACAGATCCCTCTCTTTGGGTGCTCTTCTTCTTCTCCCTCTTTTTTGCAATGATCGTTGAGGATGGTGGATATGGTCTTGTGTTCTTGATCGCTGCACTTATCATGCACAAAAAAATAACTAAAAAATCTTCTACAACCAAACGATTTATCAAACTCACAGCAATCCTTGGCACATCCTGTCTTATTTGGGGGCTATGCACCCATTGTTTCTTTGGTATTGATCTCTCTCCAAAAAATCCTCTCTTCTCCCGCTCTCCAATCACATATCTCGTGGAAAAACAAGCAGACTATCACCTGACTCGGAATGACCATAAAGTGGCGCAATGGACACAACTGCACGGCTCTCCACCCACGTCCCGAGACCAATTCCTCTATGAACGTCCTGCCCCACATGCTCCACCCTTCCAAAGAGCATTTATGGAGGCAACCCTTCTTGAGCTTGCGCTCCTTACCGGCTGCATTCATATCATGGTAAGCATCTGTCGATACCTCTCCCGCCGCATCATGAACGCAGGCTGGCTTCTGCTTATCGCAGGAGGGTATCTGTTCGCAGCAAACTACATGCATGCAACGTCTCTTTTTCACTACCTTTTTGGACTAGATCCAGCCTCCAGCGGGGAGAAAGGCCTTCAAGTCGCTTATGCAGGACTCTTCTTTTCGCTCATCGCTTCAGTGTGCAAGCATGGCCTCCCCGGTGCATTTGAGATTACCGCTGCCATCCAAGTGTTCGCTGATGTGCTTTCCTATCTTCGTATCTTCGCACTCGCCCTGGCCGGCACCCTGATCGCTAACCTGAGCAATCAACTTGCAGGAAAGCTCCCCTTTATCATCGCAGTCATGATGCTCATCTTCGCCCACTCAATGAACATGCTCATGTCAATCATGGGCGGAGTCATCCACGGCTTGCGACTAAACTTTCTTGAATGGTACCACTACTCCTTCGAAGGAGGAGGCACACCATTTACACCACTTAAACTAGAAGAACGCCAATAAGGAGAACAAAAAAAATGGAACATACCTATCTTGCTCAACTCGGGCCAATGCTCGTCTTGACTATCTCAATCGTCGGAAGCGCCATAGGAAGCTGTATAGCCGGCGCCGCCTGCCACGCCGCCATGACAAAAACAGAAGAGGGCCACGGCAAACTCATCGGCATGTCCTCAGCCCCAGCCTCCCAGTGTATCTACGGGTTCATCCTCATGATCCTGCTCAACGACAGTATCCAATCCGGAAAGATCACCGAGATAGCCGGCATCTACATCGGCATACTCGCCGGCATCGGGTTCTTCATCTCCTCCTACCTCCAATCAAAAATTATCCTCACAGGCATCCAAGCAACAGTCACCCGCCCCGCACTCTTCGGTAAATGCTTCGCCGCCGTCGGTATCCTCGAGTCATTCGCCCTGTTTGTGTTCGTGTTTACGTTGCTTATCATCTAGCGAACGAAGGGAAGGAGGGATCCTCCCTCCTTCACCTCCCGTCCGAGGGACTAGTCCCTCGGACTCCCAAGAAAGGGGCCTAAAGTCTTCAACAAATGAGCGAAAACTACTCCTTGCTTGCAGCAAGAAGTATTTTTCGCTCATGTTAAAGACTTTTCTCGTCATCGGCGGAGCCGATGAATCCCTATTTTTGAAAATCATTACACATGCTATAAATTACACTCGCGCGCAAATATATTTTTTTAAAACGTAGGAGGTAATTGTATGAATATTAGGATTGATGATGTTCTCACATGGAAATGGGATCTGCCGCCGGATCTCAGCGAGGCAAGCAAAAAAGACTATCCTTCTGAAGTAGAAGCGATTGGTGTATTGCAAGAGGCTAAGAAGTGGCTAGTTACATATGATCCAGAGAACGCAAACAAGATCAACTTGCTTTTTGATACCAAGATTAAACACTTGAGAAGCGACTACTTCCCCGCCACATATCCAAATTGGATTTGGATCGAAGATAAACTTTTCAAAGGGCCTTGTTTTCATTATTGTCCTTATCCCTCCTTATTGTTTTTGCATGGGAAAATGAAGGTAAGGGGAGGGAATGATCAAAACCTCTTGATTCCTATTTTGAAAAAGATAGCTGCTGATCCAAAAGCTGTTCAAGCTATGGAAAGGATGAAAATTCCTCTACCACAAAAAATCACCTTGAAAAATTGGTCTCTCTTTCTTTATCTCATGGATGCAAAAATCGAAGAAAATCATCTCGAAAGTGAAGTCTTAAAGAAGGGAGCAGTAAAAGCATGGGAAACCATTCTCAGCGACATGATGCCTCAGAAGTGGATTGCGAAATTTGAGAGCGCACTTCAAAGCTCCTTAATAAAAAAAAGGCTCAACAAGGCACAGTTAAAATTCCCTCATATTACAAGAAAAAACTGCATAAAAATCTATGAATCCCTCGTCAATGTATGCTGCCGGAGCAAGAACCGCTATCTAGAAGAAACTCTTAGATTAATAGTAGAGGAAATGGAGCCTGCCAACGAAAAATTCTGGAGGGTCATAGAACAACAGAAGCAAGAGCAGTCAGCGGAGCCTGCAAGAAAGAAACAACGTTTGTCTGGAGATAAGGCAGAGTAGAACTTGACCGAGGATATTCCTTGGAGCAACCAAGGAGTATCCTCATTCATCTTTGACCTTACTAGATCTTAATCCTCAACTTATATCCTTCCCAGCTCAAAGTCCTTTCACTAATTCAATGGAGACAATTGTATGAGTATTAGACTTGATGATGTTGCTAAATGGTCTAAATGGGATCTGCCTAAAGATCTCGCAGAGGCAGTCAACAAAAGCTATTCTGCACCTGAACAAGCGATTGGCGCGCTGCAAGGTACACGAGAATGGTTAATTACACATGCTCCTCAAGACGAAAAGAGGATCACCGCACTTTTTCATGCTAAGATAGAAGAATTGGGAAACCCAAAAGAATGCGGCAAGCTTACAAATATTATTCTTGGCCCATTTGAACCGGGCAAGATTCCTCTCTATATACTCTCTCCTGTCCTTCTTCCTGTGTTTGCCGTGGTCGATGCGGTTGTTGCAGGCATTGAGCTCACTTCACTTTTACTTGTTATGAAGATGCTAGCAGCCGATCCAGAAGCTGTTCAAGCTATGCAAAAGCTGGATATTCTCCTTCCACAAGAGATTACTCCTAAAAATTGCACCCTTCTCGGAAAACTCATTGAAGCACAATGCAAAGAGAATCTTCCTGAAAGCGCTATTTTAAAAAAATGTGCTGAAAAAGCATATGCAGCCCTGCAAAACAAGGACGAAGCCTATAAAATGTTAATTCCGCAACCTTGGATTGATGAATTTCAGCGTATTGTTCAAACACCCCAAATTAAAGCAAGACTGAGAATGTCAAGGATAGTGCTTCCTCCTATTACACGAGAAAATATCTGTCAAATCGGTGAAGAGCTTGAGAAAAGAGCCGAAGTGAGTGGGTATCTAAAACAAACTCTTGCGTTAATAGAAAAGGAGCTGGAACCTCTTGGCAAAGCAACTGAGGAGATGATAATGGGCTTACATTCAGAAGAGATAGCTCCCAGCCAAGCCGATTCAACAACAACTCCAGAAGAACCACCCACAAAAAAACAACGGATATCTGAGTCTACATAGAAAAAGGTCATCAAAGGGCTTTTTTACAATTCGCCACATTTGGTAAAGTTGAGAAGCCCTTTTCACTAAAATAATTGAGGTACTGTATGTCTATTAGCTTAACTGATATTTTGACATGGTCTAACTGGGGACTGCCTGAGGACATAGTAAATGCAGGCAACGAAGAAGCTATTTCTTGCTGCGACAAGAAATATGTTTCGCTCATGTTAAAGACTTTTC
>PMZB01000305.1 GCA_003170575.1 Chlamydiia bacterium
CTCCAACAGAAGCGGAAGAATATCGAAAGATTGTTAGTGAAAAGAGTGTCTTTTCTTTTTTCTCGAGAATCAATGGGTGGATCAGATATGGATTTGCCATTCGAACAGGGTCTACAGAGGAAAAAGCCCAAACTCTTTTTGAGAAAATCGAACAGAAAAAAATAATGGACCACACGCTGCTTAGAGCCTTAGATGGTATGGACGAGCGAGTGCTTGCAGAGGTTGTTTCCCAATCAAAAGACAAACTTGGAAAATTAGATCTTATCACAAAAAAATATCTCTCCTTTATTGAACTTACCTTACTTGACAAAACAACCATGCCTGCAAGACACCTTGCACAGGTTCCTGCAAGTGAAACAATCTCCCCCCAAGCTCCTCAAGAATCTTTGCCTCCGCCGCCTCCTTTAGGGGCAACAAGCCGCCTTAAGCCCTTACAGGCAAGAAAAAAGGAAACGTATACAACCGAAGATGTGAGACAACTGGTTTGTAAACAGGTGCTCGAAGATCTAAAAATAAGAGAAGAAGCTCCAAAAACCAAAAAATTTAATCGCTTACTAAATGCTCTGATAGCATGCCTAGAGGTCAAAGAAAATGCCCTTCCCGAAGGAAGCAATGCAAGAAAGCTAATCTCAGAAACAAAAAAGAAGCTCACCTCTCGCTCCAAGATGTGCCAGGATTTTGAACAAAAAGTTCGTGGTAAACACCCAATAGGTGAAGTAGGGGCTGACGAACGGGTTTTGGATGCAAAACTGTCAGGCCTTGAAGAATTTCAGAAGATCTATGAGGGGTTTACATGTATTTCAGAGATGCAAGAGAAGTGCAAACAAGCCCTTTCCTCAATTGAGGGGCTTGCCCCTGATAAAGCTCAGAAGGTATTAGCAGAGCACTTTTCTCCTCTTTTGACCAAACTTGATCTTGAGAAGGGATCTTTAAAAAAACTCAAGGTGAGTGAAGATGATCTTGCAAAATTGCAGGAAAATTTTTCGCTTCTTGCAACGCAAGGATCAGCCGCTCCCCTACAAGAAACTGTTCAACTTCTCTCTCAACTAGAGCAAAATGTTCATGATCTTTTGCTTGCATCTGCCGATAGGATATTTACCACACTTCCTACTACTAAAGACAAGACGCTTGATGTCAACAAAATCGATTCCTTATGCAAAAATATGTTCGTTGAAAAATCTACAGAGTATCTTGTTCAGGATGCTCTGTATGGTGTATTGAAAAGCAAAGGCCTTCAACCCAATAGTGCAGGGCTTTGCCCGCTTGCTTCACCAATCTCAAAACAGGATCTTGTCAACCTCTTTTTAGGTAAAAGCCCGACACTTTTTCCTCTCTTTGCAACTCAAACGGAAACGCCAAAAAAAGAAGAGACGCCTTCTACCAAAAAGGTAACAGAGCAGTTGAAAAAAATGCGAGCTGCTCCAGGAGCCGGCACAAAATCCCCTGTAGAAGAGCTGAAGGCAAAATTTGTTGAAACTACCCAGAAAGTAAGCGCCCTCCCCAAGAGCTTTGATCCCTTGCCAACGTTTATGTTCCTTACACCCAGCAGAGAAACCCTTGACGTCATTTCAGAAACACTGAAAAGCCTACACCCTATAGATGATCCATCTTCTCTCTTGCTAACCCAAATAAGCCAAGGAAATGCAGAAGTGATAGATGCGTTTCTTGTTGCACCTACAGTTTCTCTTCCAGATAAAATGAACCTCCTTCCCCTCTACCACCAGCTTATCTTATGCGCATATTGCATCTCGAAGGACCCGCTTCAGGCAAATGCTATCATGGGAGAATTCTTAACAAATCTTACCACAGCTTCAACTCATGCAGAAACTGAAGCTACAGCCAAGGGAATACTTCGATGCATCGAAGCAACCCCAGAGCCCATTCTCGCCAAACTAAAAGCTCATCCAGCGTACCAAGCTCTTGCGCAAGATACATCAAAAGTAGAGCTCAAGGAAGGTAAACCTCTCACAGCATTAAGCCCGGAAGAACGGTTCAGATCAAAAAATGCACCAACCCTTTCTCCCTTGAGAGGGGTTGTGGGAGCTTCTTCATTTATCGAAAGAGTGAAAAACGAGCCCCCAGTAAACCAAGGGGACTTTAATCTCCTGGCTGAGGCTCTAAGAAAGCTTGTTCTTTCTAACGAAAAAATTCTTTCAGAAATTTTTTCCTCTGACCTTGATTCCACTACTCTTTTATTTATTGCTGACACCTTGCTGAAACAGAAAAACCCTCATGTTGAGGAAGTTATTGCAGCGGCCCTATCACAGGTCATTGGAGAAGAGACTCTCTCCTATATTGAAACCCATATTTTTTCACGATGTTCTGGCTCTTTGTATAAGGCTCTCCTTGAAAACCGTGCTCAAACAATCAGCCAAAAGAATAATGCAGAGATAAGAGAAATCCTGCTCAAACACGAAGAGCTCCAAAATGCCTTTTTGCTACGCCGATCCATTGACAAAAATAAGCGCCTTGAGATCGCTGAAAAGCTGAATAGTAAAGATAGAGGAATTCTTGCTCGATTAGCGCAAGAGTTCTTGGAAAGTGACCCATTGCCAACAAGTCCGTGGGGAAAGGCCTTTGGGATTGAAGTGGAACTCCATGAACACCTGAATGACCCTGCCAAGCTGATAGTAATCATTGAAAAAGCCCTGCCACAAGGGGCCCAAAGCGAGGAGATATCCCAAGCTCTGGCTGATCGATTTCTTTTGTTGGATCAAAGCACAAAAAATGCCTTCCCATTTCTTTATCAGGATCAAAACCCAATTGTCCAGAGAGCAAAAACACTCTTCGAACAACAGGTTGTAGATGACCTGCAGAATGCCGCAGAGGAAGGGAAAAATATCTCGTTTCTTCTTTCTAACTGCCCTGCGGAGGTCCAGAAAAAGGTGATCGGTCAAGGCCCCCTTCAAATACGGTTGAGAATAGCTTTCTCATTCCTTATTGATTGCGCCCCAAAAAATGAGCAAAGGCTTCTTTCTTATCTCCTGCCTGATTTTCTTGCGTCAACTTCCCCCCAAGCCCTCCTTTCAAATTTTGATGATGAAGGAAGTGCAAGTGCAAAAATCTTAAAACAAGAGCTCCTGGAACGCCACCAAGCGCACGCGCTTTCGCTTCAAGCACAAGAAGAAAAAATACCTCACTCCATACTGAACGTGTCCTCTCAAGTAAGAAAACATTTCTTCGAGGACACTTCAATCCCCTTAGATAGGAGAGTGATATGTGCCTGCAAAATATTCCACAGGCTTACAAAAGAAGAACAAAAG
>PMZB01000191.1 GCA_003170575.1 Chlamydiia bacterium
CCCTTAAAATTATAGAGGTTATTATGGATCATATTGGTGGTGCTTTAAACTCAGTCTTTGAACCTATAAAAAATTTTGCCCATGACGTAGAACTTTTTAAAAAAGAAGAGAATCCTGAAATCCAAAATTTGCGAGGAATTTCTCTTGCCCTTAAAGTGGGAGGAGTTTTTTTTGGAATTGCTGCGGCGGCGGCGGTTGTTTACGGGATGGTAGGATTAGTTACTTTATCTCCTGGAGTTGTACTTATTAATGGGATAGCATTTACAATCAATGCCGTTATATCACATGATTTACTCAAATTTTCATCCAATACGGAAACGGCAATTCAAAAATACAATCAACAAAAAGAACCAACTGTTTTCGACCAGGCTTGTCAGACTTTGCAAGCTATCTGGGATAAGATACGTCAAAATGTGCAACCTGAAAGCAATGATCCATTTGACTTTCTCCTGAAAGATACAATCGTTTTTGGCACAATTTACCATCTGTTTATCGCCCAACCAGAACAGTCTGTTCAACATCCTCATACCAATTAAGGGACTGGAAAAAATTAATTCCCCTGAAAACCCTTCCTATGTTCCAATGACAGAAGGTTCTAGTTTTTGGGGGAAAGTTTCATGCGAATACTTTTATTACAGCATGTTGGAAGTAGATATGGCGTTTTAAAAGGCATGTCAGAGGCTTTATACTCGGCATTTATTCGCCAAGGCATAGAAACCACTCTATTTGATGCGTGGGATCAAGGTCCATCTGAGCTCTTGCGCTGTATTGATGAGTGGAAGCCAGAGTATACTTTTAGCATAAATCTTTTCGCCCACAAAGAACTCCCATTCGATTCGTACGGTATAAATCATATTGTCCTTTGCGTAGACGCTCTGAGTAACTATAAAGGATTAAACGAGGGGGAAATTGAGTCCAAGCACCTAAACTGTCTCTTTGTAGATGCATACTCCAGCGACCTTTATAAGGCTCGTGGTGGGCGTGCATGCTGGTTTCCCCACGCAATCTCTGAAGAGCTGCTTGATGAGATACAAACAAAAAAAGTACTTCCTTGGACAGAGCGCCCTTATGAGGTAGTTCTTTTAGGCTCCTATATTGATCCCAAAGAAGAACTCATGCTTTGGCGGAACCTATTTTCCAAAAAGCAGATCGATACGCTCTGTTCTCTGGCCGAAGAGCTGCTGGAGGATGCCAGTCTTTCTTTCCAACATACACTCCTTGCTTTTCTGAACAACAACCCTTCTTTCTGCGAAATTTTAAAGAAAAACTCCCTTTCTGTTTTTCAATTCATCTCAAGTTTGGAATCGTACATGCGTGGTGTGGATAGGAAAAGACTGGCTCAGGCATTCCCTGGAGCACATATCCACATTTTCGGTGAGGGATGGCAGCCTTTTCCAGGATGCACGATCCATCCGCCAGTTCCCTTTCTTTCTGTTTTTGAAGTGTGTACACAAGCTAAAGTTGTAGTAAATAGCACTCCCACAATCCGTCGAGGATACCATGAGAGGCTGTTTCTTGGATTAGCTTCCGGCGCTCTTGTCGTGACGAGCAAAGCTGATGTTCCACATTTAGAACAGGCAAAATCCCTTCTCCAGTATACAACAAGCTCTTTGCCCCATCTTCATGAACGCGTAAAAAACATGGAACAGCTCCCTCCTGCCCTGGAATGGTTACGGAAGAATCACACTTGGGATGTACGGATAAAAAATCTGCGACAGCAAATGGTTGAAAGTGAAGACCCACACAAGTAATGACTTGTGTGGGAGGGAAGTTACGCCATCACCAATACATTTTTATAGATGTGATTTCCGACTATATGTGTCGCCCAGCGTATTCCTGAATGAACAGCCTTCACAGCAGTTCCTACAGGAAACACCGTAGCATAAGCACATCCTGTTGCAAAAGTGCCAAAAATACGTCGCGCAATAAATTCAATCACAAGACGGGGATTTATGATATAGTATGCGTTTGAAACATCACGACCTTTTGTTTTATACGTTACTTCTCTTGTAAAAAAATTTGTGCTCTTAATTTTTTGAGAGCCTACTTCTGGGGTATCGGTCAAATGCCAACTGAAGTCAGCTGATGCAAAGCTCCAAGTTTTCCCAGGCATACTGATTAATGACTCTCCATACAAAGATGGGTCTGAACTACTTGTACTTAAAGACATGGCTTTTACCTCCAATAAATATTTTCAAACATCGGGGCCATAAGAGACGACTTGTTTATAGATTAATCAGTCCTTTTGATGCCAGCAAGAAAAAGATATTTCCTGAAGCGCCAAAGATCTTTTTCAAGAGAGCTTCAACTTGTTTAGGCATACTATTTTGGAAGTTGCTCAGCAGTATCCATTGGAACCGGACACGTGGCCTCAGTTTCTTCTCTCCAGTCTTGGAACTGCTTTTTAAACTTCTCCGCCATTTGACACATATGCTGTTGATACCGTGTCTCCAATTCTGACTTGGGCTGGTAATTTTCCCAGCCTGCCGAGAAAGCATTCAATAATTGGTCTAGTGGTACCAAGGATTGACAGCTCAGAATGTGCTTTCTACAATATTTCAATAGAACTGGACCGAACTCTTGTGCAATTTCTGGAATCAGGGATAAAACAGCATACTCAGTCAAGATCCAGAGCAGATCATCTTTTGAATATTTTTCCAGAACTTCCCTTGAAAGAGGCTGAGGCTTTTGTTCCACGGATAAAATTCGGTGAAAAAACAACCGAATAATTTTCCAGTTCTCAAACGCTTGTGGATCGTTTAGTACTCGCTCTGTCTCACGAAAAGCTGACTCACAGTTTTGTGCCAAAACAGCAGTGGGCGCGTCGGGCAATATGAAAGAATCCCACAAACCTGGTATATCGAGAAGTGGTCTAAACAGTTGCTTACAGGCTTCTCGAAAAGCTATAAACAAATCGAGGTTGAGAGGCTCGGGGCTTTCTACCCCCTGATCAGATAAGTCCCTACGTCTCTCTTCAGCCACAAATGATTCTGCATTAATTAGAAACAACTTGAACTGTTGATTTTGAAACCGAAGTGATTTTACCACCTCTAACTCTTTATCTGTAGCTGCAGCTCCTTTTTCATTCAATCCATCGACAGCTGCATTGAGAACTTTTTTTGAAAACCGCTCTGCAATATGTAAAAACTTACAACCGTCCTCTAGCGCCTCTATTGTAAGAGGGGGGAGATTACTGTTCTTCTGAAAAAAGCCTGTGATAATCCTGGTGAGTCTTTTACCTATGAATACATTAAATTCCTCCTTCGTTGTAGGCAAAGGAAGGGCTGCGTCAGTCTCCGGAACTTGTTTCATCGGATCTTCAGCTCTCACATTCAGTATGAGAGATAGCATGCTGTTTTCGAGGGATGCCCCTTTCGCAGAAATACTTATCCACTGCTTTACATAGGAGCAACAAAGAGGAAGTATTTCCTTCAATCTCCCTCGTAGCGTCTGCTGAGCTTCTGGGAAAGTAGGGTCTAGGTCGTCCCAAAGCTTTTTGATACGCTCTACTATAGTCCCTATAGCTTCTAAAATCTGTGTATCTGCCCTCACACTATTGAGGACACTATTGAGGATTTCAGATTCGAGCAAATTCCCTATCGCTGGAGAAAGCGTAAATGATCCTAGACTTATTGGAAAGCCACTCATACAATACACCTCAAAATAAATTAATAAAAAGGGCCGGCTAGATCTTAATCGCTATTTTTGATTTCTGCCATAGCAAAAACAGGAGCATTACATTCTTAATTATGTGGAAGCAATAAGAAATATAAAAACTGTTGTTAAAAAAAACAGAAAACCGTTCCCACACAACTCAAACTTACACTCGTTTCCACCAGAGAACATTATCCTTAAAGGACACTTCTATTTGCTTCAAATCAAGAAGATAGGAAAGAAATGATCTTATGGTGCTTCCTGCAAGAACATACTGGTTAAAGTCGAGTGTTAGGGCGTAAGCGTCAAATATTTTTTTCAAGAGAGCTTCAAAATTTAGCGGCCCCACTAACTCCTGCAAAATAAGCTCACAGAGCTGGTTGACCTTTTCCCTATTCATCTGAACAAGTGGACGGATGTCTGCTGTGGGTTCGGCATGAGACGGTACAAAAATCTTTGCTTGCGTTTGTTCGAGCATGGAGAGAGTTTGCAAAAAGGCTTCTACGTCATATATGAAGGGAATTTTATACTTGTCTAAAATTTCCTTTTTAAAAACACTGTCAGCAACAAAGAAAACTTCATCTAACGTTAAAACCCCTATCATACCCATGAAGTGGCCTGGCAAGGGGATTGCTTTGAGAGGCGTCCCGCTTATTTCTCCTGCCTCCACAATGTCAGTAACAATTGAGGCTTGAGCAAGCAGAAATTTATTTCGCAATGGTGCAGCAGGATATGCACCGAATAAGAAGGAAGGTTCCAGGAATGGATATTTTATGAAGGCGGATTCAAGGCCGCTTGCAGCTATACGGCAACCTGTTTTTTCATGAAAATACGCATTGCCTCCCATATGATCAGCATTAGAATGAGTGTTTACAATCATTGTCAAATTCCACCCATTTGCCTGAAGATGGGACAACACTTTTTTTGCTGCATCTTTATCATTGCCACTGTCAATCAAAATAACTTCCGACTCCCCTGTCTTAACAAGGCCTATATTCGCAGGAGATTGAATGTACCAGGTATTACCCTGGATATTGATGAGTTCATACATGAGTTATTGCTCCTAGAAACGCCTCTATCTGATCGAAATATTTTTTTGGCGCTTCGATATAGGGAAAGTGGCCGCACTTTTTCAAGAGGACATATTTGGAATGGGGAATACTTCTGTGAATAGCCTCTGCGGTAATCGGAGGGATCTGATCGCTATCTCCATGGATCACAAGTGTGGGAATGTCTAACTTTTTGAGTGCGGGATGCAAATTGAATGGTTTATTCAATAATGTTTCTTGAAAGCATTCATAGACTTGCTCTGAATGAATCGCAGCGGTAGGTGACATTCGTACGTTGAGGTCTTTGACATTCTCTGGGCGAAAGAAACAGGGCCGAAATAAGGTTGGGAAATATTTTTCCACAACATCAGGATCCCCTACCTTAAATTCTTTGGATGCCTTAAGAGCCTCGAGTTGGGCTTGGATTGGCACACTTCGTTTATTCCATTCCTGAGCATACAAGGCCCAATCCTCTGCAGAAGCTGGCATGGAGTTGGATAAGATGAGTTTGTCAACCTGATCTGGATGGGCGATTGCATAGCTCATAGCCACAAAACTGCCCCATGAATGCCCCAGGAGCGAGATTTTTTCGAAATGGAATGCCTTACGAACTGCATCAAGATCCTGAACAAAGGTTTCAACAGTCATGGTGTTGAGATTAATCTCCCCTGTAGACCTGCCACAACCTCGTTGATCATACAGAATCACAAATGAATTTTGCGCAAGTTGCAGCATGTAAGGAAGCAGGTAATCCTGGGAAAGGCCTATGCCTCCATGCAGAACAACAAGAGGATTGCCTTTTCCAGCTGTTTGATAAAAAAGTTGGGCATTCTCGACAGGGATAAACCCTTCTTGGCACCTGAGAGGGTATTTTTTGAGCATATATTTTCTATTGGTTTCTTTGGCCGAGCGCATTTATGATACAGCAGTGTGAGTTAGGCATCAATTTATTAAGGAGGAGGGAAAAATGGTGAAAAAATTAATCCCCTTATCTGAGGTGTATCGTCTTTTAGAGCCAGGGCCGGTGGTACTTGTTACAACCTGTTTTAAAAATGAGACGAATGTGATGGCAATGTCATGGCACATGATGATCGATTTCGTGCCGCCGCTTGTTGGATGCGTGATGAGTGACCAAAACTACTCCTACCGACTGTTAGAAAGCTCAGGAGAGTGTGTTCTCAATATACCGACTGTCGAGCTCATCCACACAGTGGTTGGCGTGGGAAATTGTTCTGGAGAAACCTGCAACAAGTTCGAAAAATTTCATCTGACGCAAGAGCCTGCATCCCAGGTCAAGGCGCCTCTTCTCAAAGAATGCTATGTGAATCTTGAATGCAAGGTTATAGACACTTCTTTGGTTAAAAAATATGGCCTCTTTATCTTAGAAGTTGTCAAAGGCTGGGTTCGAACCACGAGGAAAAGGCCCCTCACAATTCATCACTGCGGCAAAGGCAACTTTGTGGTGGATGGAAAGATGATGAAGCTTCCTTCGGAGAAGTTATGAATACCCCCTTCGGACTGTGTTTGCCATTAAATCACTACCAAAGCGAGATGAACTTGATCGTCTTGAATCAAGTCCATGCCTTTGTCGCAATACCAGGCGAGTTAAGTTGCATCTATGATGAGCAGTTAAAACAGATAGGCAAACAGCTAGGCTACAGCCATGTTTCTATCTTAGGCCTCACCAACGACGCCCATGGGTATATTATCCTGCCTGAATCCTGGAAGCATAAAACACAAGAATCAGGCCTTTCTTTTGGCGGAGAAAATTACGGAGAGGAAACTAAAAATCGGGCTGAAGATCTGTTAAAAAGGAGTAATTTATGATAGATAGAGCAATAACGTGTGTTCAGGGATATATAATCGCTCGTTCCAATAAATTTATTTATAGAAACACAGGCCCCTATTCGGGAGAAGAAGGGACTCGTGCTCTGGGCAGACTGGAAAATAGAGCTGTAATGGCATTGAGCGTTGGGATAACGAGTCTCATGGATTATGTGAAGTTTCCTTTGGCTACCATAGAAGAACTGATGAAAGGAATTTTATTAACTCCTACAGCTCCTTTCAGTAAGAATTTAGCAAAATGCTGTGGTTCTCACTATTGTCACGCTCTAGATTATGCACTCCTTGTTCCTAAAAAACTATTTTTAGGGACAGTAGACGACGTAAAATGTTTATATACAAGCCTAAAGGCTCCTCATCTGATCCCTGCTTTTTATCTTCCGTCCTATTACGGTGCACTATTGTTTGTCATGCATAGGTTTACCCCAAATCAAGCAAAGTATCCCTCAATCTATTTGTCATAGAAAATGAGGCCTTTCTAGCAAACGTCTCATACGCTTTGTATGCTTCGCATCCAAATCTCTCGTCTACTAATTCAAAAGCGTTAGCCAGATCTTCTCGCGTCTTTGGTGAAAGTAATCTTTTTGACAAGGGAAAGAGCAAGAACTCCTCTTTCCAAATGTGGTTTGGATAGAGGTCCACAATCTCGATGAGGGCCTTGATAATAACGGCCTTCCGCGTTGGCTGGAGAGCTTTTTTCAGCATGGCCACAAGCCTTCGCCCCTCTTTATGCTCAAACCGAAGGGCTGCCAAAGGACATCCATAAGATGGGACTCCTGCTTTTTCAAAGGCAGGGAACAGAAGATCTTCTTCTTTGCCATGGTGGCTCTTATCGGCATATTGCTGCATGAACTCCACGATCCGAGCAAGAAGCGTTGAATCTACCGATGCGCCATGGCTCAGTTGTTCTATTAGAGTGGAGCATTTTGCTATAACTTTAAGAATCACCTTATGCTCATGTATCAACATCCTAATCGGGCTTTTATTCACGATTGAGATCCTTAGTTAGCTGAAAAAATTTCCATTCCTTTGTAAATAATCCTTGATCAACCCAATGTCAACAATATCCTTTGGCCTTCCTAAGTATTGTTTCCAATCGATGACGTAGGAAAGCCTCATAAAAGGGAAGCCTTCCATCATTTCACGGTTTTCAATCATTTCATCTATCTTTTCGGTTAAATTCATCCAATCTTTCCAGATCTCTAGTCGGCCAATAACAATCTCGTTTTTAGTGGCGCCTATCGCTTCGTATTGCTGTTCAAGAACACTCCACAAAGACGTATTCACAAGTATATCAATGTCAACTGCTTCCCGTATGCCACGCATGGCCATAGGTCCGCTTCCTGCAATAATATAAGAATCAGGCGGCCAATTAAATGGAGGTAACAATTCCTGAATACTTGTCAAAAATTTAACTTTGGCTGGGCTGTTCACTCCTGCGGCCTCCATGAAGGATCTGTATCTTGGTACATACAAAGATGGTTCAGAATAGCAAGCGGGGTCATTCCAGAAGAAAGTTTTTGATCAATTTCCTGTCGAATTGGGGCCAATAAAGAATCGTCTACCCCATGGAAAAACAAAGACGCAGAAAGATCTTTTAACGCCATTTCAGCAGCTAAGATCTGGATCGCCGTAACCATCTTCAAACTATTCTTGAACGCTCCTGCTCCCCATCTCCCAGTATGAATACAAAGAGTTTGCTGGGTATTGTGCTGTAAGGCTGCAATATCCCCTAAGAATGCGGCTTGCAAAAGGTATTCAAGATCGCATTTTGTATACTTTGAGGAATGGTTTGCACCCTCATGGTTCTTATTGTAGTCTATGGCGGCAAGGCCAATGATGTGGGCCTTACTAAAAGGCTTGTCAAGTTGAACAATACTCTTTTGCACATCTTCGGGCGAGGCAACATCAACATCTCTTCCATAGGGCGCCTTAGATACATCAAAGAGGCGCATCAATGAATTGATCAAAAATGGTTCAGCCTCTCCTCGCTCGTTCACAGGCAAAATAGTTTTCTTATCACGAAGCGAATAGGCAAGGTTCGCAAGCTGAGGGAATTCATCAAACATACGCTCTTCCTGAACATTTCCCGTAGTGCGAAAACTTCCGCCAAAGTGCTGTGCATTTGCAAAATCAACCCAAAAAGCGCCATCTGGAGAATAGTCATAATTCCCAGGAATTGTAGCTATAGTAATTGAGGAAGGAACATAGTGTTGTTGAAGCAGTGCCGCGAACTTTTCTCGTGAAATACAGGCTTTATACCACGTGATGGCAGTTGTCACTGGATAATGAGCAGCCAAACTTGTGGACATCAAAAGAGCTTCTTTTCCAGGAGATGGGTGTAAACTCAACATCCAATTTTTATAGTTTCTATAATCACCAGATTGGAGAATTGTTTTATGCTCTTTCACGCACACATCCGCAGCAAAAACTTCCCCAATCAGGCATATCGCAGCAATAAGAAACAATTTTTTCATAAAAAACATGAAAGCTCATTTTTTAGAAGTAGTAGCATAGAAAAATTCCTGAAATTCAATCAACTTATTTGAGGTTACTCAACTGGAATAAGACTATTAAGCAGCGCTTCTTTATCCACAGTGACTATTTTTACCCCAACATCGTTGACACCGCATGCGATGTGTAAAACATCTCCGTCTGCCTCATCAGTATCCTCTACTAATCCGCCGGGGAAAATGATGGCACGAGATCCATATCCTTCTTGGCTATCGTAAACACCTGGATAAAGAATGGGATAGGGAGAAATCTTCGTTATGCGAAAGGGCGATGCCTCAAAAACAATAGCACCCATTGCATAGTTGCTATATCCTTGGAAAGTATGAAAGAAGGCAAGATACTCACCATTTTCCAAGCGAATGGCCGGTGTGCCGCCTCTGATCAAACCAAATTTGTTCTCCCAGGTTGAAAGAATGGGCAATAAACCTCCGTTGTGGCACAGCTCAACCGCTCCTATTCTCTCATCCACGCAGCGAAGTACTTTAAAAGGGTTATAGGAATAGACAAAGTATAGTTCCTCTTTTCCATCCCCCTGCTGAATTGTGAAAGGGACCCAATTTTTTTCTACTCGCCTTGACTCTGAGAACATAAGCGCGGTTGTATAAAATGTTTCCAATACCTGCGGATCCAGTCTGGAAAGCGCTATCTCTACTTTCCAATCTGTCGGGGTATTCGTGACATGATGATACGAGAGATACAAGGCATCTCCCACATTAAAAAGGCGAGGATCTTCAGAATAGTCATCTATCAATTTTAACGTCGTCCCCTGATCGATACGTTGAAAATCCTCATCAAGAGTCCAAAGGGAGATATTGGATTGGGGGATAGGCCACCCAGTCCCTGGAAAAACTTCCCTAATAGCCAGAAGATATCCATCTTTTTTCTTAATAAGCGAAGGGTTAAAGATGTATCTAAATTTTGGGAAAGGAATAATCCGATCCTGAAGCACAATTCCGGCCTCATCTGCAGAAGGAATTTCTGAAAACTGAGGGATAGCCCTCCACTCAGTTGACCCGCTGACAGCTGCATGGAGAGGGATGTATATTGAAAAGGCCATGCAGAACAGAGCAAAAAATTTTTTCACTTTTTTTCTCCTTATGACGAAGATGCAAGCTTAAATTTTTTCCCCTCTTTTTTGCACACTATTTGAGCAATATCTCTTCCAGATTTCATGGATCCTGTCAGACCTCCATCCCCAAGCCATTGGCCACACAGGAAAAAGTTCTTCAAATTCTTGATCTGCTTCTTTGGTGGGTTGACGAAGAGCTGAAAGTCTTGCCAACCACTGGGAGCGCCATTCCAATTGTTGGTGTAGCGTATATAGGAGGCAGGAGTAGCCACATCAATCATTTCCACGTTTTCTTTGATATTCCCAAAATAAGCATCAACCTCCTCGATCATCTGCTTCGCAATCTGCATTTTTTCCTGCTCGTAGGCTTCTCTCTTTTCATTTCGCAACCTGACCCAGTAGTCTGCGTTGTCCGCAACAATGAACATGGAGAGAACAGTTTTCCCCTTTGGGGCTAATGTAGGATCAAAGTTGCGAACTGTGACGAGAACATGTGTTGTTTCAATAGTTCCAATCTTGATAGGCCGTTGTAAGGGAATGTATACGACCGGCTTGAATGAGTCGTTAAATGTCCGCGCCACCCCAAGCGAAATGTACAGTTGGGACATCTTAGGAACGTGTTTTTCCGTGAAATATAATTCTTGGCTCTCTTTATCAACATATTGTCTATCCAAAAGCTGGGACATCGTGTGATGCCCATCTGCCGCTGAGATGACATAGTCGCCAGCACAGGATATGCCGTTACCCAATCGCAACCCTTTCGCAGTTCCATTTTCAACCAAGACCTTCTCCACTTTTGAGTTGCAAAAGAGCTTGCCGCCCAAGGATGTATAGCGATGGACAAGTCGATTGATCAGCTCCTGTGCTCCGCCTATTGGATAGGAGGCATTTTTGTTATGAAACAAGGATGCGTGCATAAGGAAGGCAAAGATCGGAAATTGTGGATAAAAAGGGAAACAGCTCAACAGTTTTCGCAGAACAGGACTTTTGATTTTTTTCACATACTCGCCAATAGGCTGGCTCCATTTCTTCGCCATTGCCCCCATTGTAGCCATGCTCTTAATCATTCGAATCCGATCCCACAAATTCATGACCTCAGGAGCCTTGTCAGCAGGTATTTTTATAGAGGCTATTTTTTTCGCACCTTTGATCAGCTCTTCTATGATGGGGCCATCTTGCGGGCAAACTCTTTTCAGCTCCTCCTCGAACCTTTCTAAGTTGCTATAGAAGTGCAGCACTGTTCCCTTGTCCTCAATCGTACAGAACTCTTCATACGTCACTCGAGGAAAATGGTCCATGTCAACCAAGCCGTTTACAATGGGATAGCAGGGATCTTGAGGGTTTGTATTCACCCACCAATGGACGCACCCATCGATGGTATATTCTCCGCGTTTCCATGCAGTGCATAACCCTCCAGGTATCTTGTGCATTTCATAAATTTCAGTCTCATAGCCATTCATCTGCAGATGCGCTCCAGCAGAGAGTCCAGCCACCCCTCCTCCAACAATAAGAACTTTGGTCATAAAGCCTCCCCAAAATAGGTAGAAGAATTTACAAGAAGGGATGATATCGGAGAAGGAGAAAACTAAAGCAAGGTCCACACAACATTTTGAAGGGAAAAATTGCTGGCTTCCCCAGTACTGCAGGTATACTTGCAAAATGCTTTATGATAATGTGAATTTTAGTGCTAGTGTTACTAGCTTGCTTGGAACACACCAATGTTGGTAAATTTTTCGTCTTGAAAGGTTTTGCAAAACTCAAGAGGAGAAAGCTCGGTATGAAAATAAAAACTAAAGGAAGATGCGTAAAGTGCAAGGAGCTATGTGCCATACCACAAGCTGAACAACATATCCTCAATTGCTCTTTGAAATCCTCCACCCCTACTCAGCAAGAGTCTGGACATCTAGTTCTTATTGCATGGACATTCCAACCTCACATGTATTGGATGTTTGTGACTCTTCCAAAAACAGCCTCTTTAAGTCTTTTAGATGCCTTTTTGCGTATGGAATGGTTGGAGTGTTGTGGTCATTTAAGCAGGTTTACGATTGGTGATAAAGGATATATGTCTCAGACAGAGTGTGGAAATCCAAGCCAATGTATGAAGAAACAAATTGGGCAACTTTTGCCCTATGGCTCTATCTGCGACTACGTGTATGACATGGGATCATCGACTCGCCTTACAATTAAAAACATCACCGAAATCCCTTTCTGCTCACAGAAAAAGGTTGAGATACTCGTGCAGAATGAGCCACCCAAATTTTCCTGCGAATTCTGCAAAAAAGAACCTGACAACATTTGCGCCATCTGCGGAGAAACTGTTTGCTCCTCTTGCAGTAGCCAGCACTCTTGTGTAGTGGATGAAGGAGATGATTATGTTCTCCTACCGCTCGTAAACTCTCCTCGTACTGGGGTCTGTGGCTATACTGGAAGGTAAATTACATCCTTATTCTTTATATGCACAAGCCAAAAATGGTTTGTTTTCCAGCAAATAAGTCGTTATATTTTTCGGATTAATGAGGTTTTTTATGACAACTTCCCTTGTGCAAAATAGAGAAGGATTGCTTTGGTTTCACGCTCCATCACAAGTGCAGATGAGAACCACAGCTTCAAACAGAAATACATACGCTACGTGGTGTTGTAGAGGATTACACCTTACCATTTCAAAAATGGTACAAAACCGGACTCCCATTCTTATAGCGAGCGCAGCTTTGATTGCTTTTGGCTCGATGACCAGTTTTATTCCTCAGCACCCTGGTTTCACGATACTGAAACAAGCCACTTTTGCTCTTACATGCGAGGGAGTGAGCTTAATGTGCATACAATCACTGCGCCGTATTAAAAATAAGCTTGCATCACAGATTTAAAGAATTTTTCCTATTTCTTTACGTCGTTTACACACCGTCGAAATGTACTTCTGACCGAGGAGATTTTACTTTGGACATTCTCATTCCATTGGGTTGAGTACCCCAAGACAACATAGTTTCCCCAATTAAAAGTGGATGGGATAAAACATTGAGAAAAAAAGACTCTTTGCCCCAGGGGAACTGGTAAACGACATTTTTTTGTCACTATGGCATTCCACTGGACTTCGACGCACTGTTCATCCTCAACGGTTATAACTGCCAATTTTGTAAATTCAACGTTCACACAATGCTTACCAGCCCCTTTTAACACAAACTCCTTGATTTTCTGCTGCGAATCGCTTTGATCTAAGGTCTGACTTAAAAACGGGATGTTAAGCGAAAAGCCCCATGAACTACAAGCTTCCAGACCCATCGCTCCATCCTTAAAGTCATACCGCCCTCCAACACCATCGTTTTCAGCAATTTTTGAAGTTTCGTAAAGAGTCCAATCATCAGGGAACTTAATGGAAAACCATTTGGATTCATACACTCTTGCTTGGAGGCCTCCACAACACAGGCACAGCCCGATGCAAAAAACCGAGAACTGCCTAAGTAAAGCCATACACATACTCCTTTTACGAAACGGTTGAGCTCAAAAAGCTTTCGTAAATTCTACCCAGGGTATTTTATTTTCACAAGAAATGTAAAAACTTGAATTCGCCTATTTGTACAAGGAGATTCATCTGTAGTTCATATGAGGCTGCGCTTTGTTAAATCAAACTTCCTCGATACTTTCTCTTTTCCCCATTAATAGAATTTCTTTCTTTTCTTCGAGAGTCCCGTCAGGAGATTTCTTAGTCAGGAATGTCCCTACGGTTCCAAGCTCCTTCAACCTAACTTATCAAGATAGTAAATATTCCTGTTTTAGTTCTTCGTGCTGGGCTTTTTGTTCTTGGGTGAAACTTTCCCAAATCGTCTGGATTCGTTCACGACTATCAGGATGCGGGTCAGGATCGTTCGAAAAGTAGAAGGAACCGTCGGTGGCCTTTGGGTTTTTTTTAAGCCATGCCATTTCCTTAATCTTCTCTTCAATAGAAAGATATTTACATGCTTCTATATCTGCACGCTTTTCTCTAAACTGATATGCAGAACGGCCGCCGCGCGCACTAACACAAACAAAATTTGAAACGCCTAAGAAAACTAAGGTTGCAATATAGTTTTGGGCATGTTCAAGCCTGGTCCAGGTGCTTAAAGCATACCAGGCAGCGCAACCTGCGCCAAAACCTACAACTCCCGCAAAAAGACGTAAACATTTAGAAGACTGGTCAGCACTGTCATCCTCAAATTTCATATGAGCAATTTCACGTCGCAAGGTAAATTCTTTTGCTACAGAGGTTCCATTAAAACAGTTTTCCGGAAAATTATGATGCAGGATTAAAGTAGCAACGTCAGATGGTTTGGAAATATGCTGTACAGAGGCAGCTTCTGATGTATTCTCCACGATCTGAATATTTCTCTGAAGCCCCATCTCCTCTGCCATTCTTTTAATCTCTTCACACGCATTAGGAAAATTTGGAAACATCGTGCTTGGCGCCTTTAAAGTAACGTTAACAGTACTCATAAATACCTTCCTTAAATAAAAAATATACTACCATGATTTAGCGAGGTCAGCTCTGCATGCTATAGACAGGGCTTTCCCGAGCACTCTTATTCAAATCTTCCGTGGCCAAGATCAAGCTGCTTGCTGTCCATCCTTGGCTAGGATCTCCGCATTGAACAGCAGAACCAGAAGGATCTTGAGCGTACCATTCACCTAGACCTGGTAATTTCATCAGTTTCTCAGCCTGTTGTTCTGCCATTTCAAGAGAAGCTCGGGTGCCCATAGCAATGAGTGCTCTTACAACCGTCCAACTAATGTGGGGCCAAACGACACGGCCGTGAACAGTATCAAGAAGCTCTTTTTCACGATCGTTCGTACCACTAATCGGAATAAACACCTCCACACCAATTGGCGAATCGTTTTTCTTAAAACATTCAACCACCTGATCATATTGCTCCTGCGGAACGAGCCCCAGTAAAACAGCTCGAGCTAGTGATTGGGGATCTATCTGCTTACCATGGATAAAGTCGGGATTGTGTTTGATAATAAGCGGAATGATTGGGGTAGAGACAATTGGAGAGACAAGTCCTGCCGGCAGCTCTCCGGGGCGCTCAGCAATCGCTCGCTTACCTGGTACAAAATCTATGGGTGAGAAAACCCCATCTCGCATAAAGAAAGTCTTTTTGATAGCAGGCTCTAGATCATGTGCGGCCTCAGTCAGAATTGTTTCAAGAGGTTTGGAACATGCAGCCAACTCTTCCAGGCGTTTTGGAACTTCTTTTTTACAGAAAGAAGCTCTATGGCCCTCAATAGCGTCTTTGATATATTGCCGCAGCGCCGTTTTCTCAAGGATTTTTGCCTGAGACGCAAGAGTTTGCAGCACCTCATACCAAAACAGAGCATTGGTACAGGTCTTGCTATCGTAGAGCAAGTCGGCAAAGGTGTCTCGACAGTCACATCCAATTGGCAACCCATCCTTTGGATCAAGCACATTCATATGCAGGTAAAAAAGAGCGTTGGCCAAGGGTTTGGCAAAAAAGTGAAGAATCTCCGCTGCCTGTGACTCATCACACGTGCGTATCACCTGAAACAAGGAACGGATAAAGTGGATTTCAGCATCGTTGGTTCCAGGAGTAATATCAAAAAGTTTCCCCTCCATGAATCGTCGAAGAGAAAATGAAGGGCCAGGAACAGCGCTATCTTTCGTTGTATCTAGAAGATTCTTTCGGAAGACAAGCAGTTGAACGTAGAAATTTCGAAGATCTTGTACTTGACAATCAGTAAGAGTTGGTGGCTCTTTCGAAGGCACGCCAGAGGGGGTTGGAAAGGAGGCAAGTACATCCGGGCATTTTGTCTTGCAATAGTTCCACAGCTGCGTCATCCAAGAAGCACCGAGGCGTTGCAAAAGAAAATCTTTTTCCTTTTCTTGAGGAATACAAACAATTGGTATACGGCCGAAGGAGTTAACTTGTTCATACCCATCGTTATACATCTCATGGGTAGAGCGCTGTTGCTCAGCGAGCGTACGAAGGGCATCCAGCACAGTGTCCGTGTGCCCTTGCTTTAAATAGGCGGCAGTCATGTAGTCAAGATCTCTGGTCCAGAGCATATTTTTGTACCGCGCACCCAACGAAGCAACCGCTCCTGCAAGAGCGCAGCCGTCGAGCATGCTGCGAGCCTCATTAAATTTATCTAATCGACACACGGCACACGTCAGAGCTTCGCGCAGAAATTGTGCTCGTGTATATTTACCCCCGGTTAGTTCCTTGTACAAATCTTTTCCAGCATTAACCATAGGCATGATTTTATCATGATACTCTTTAACTTGCTGGTCAAATTCACACTGCAATGTCTTAAGTTGCTCATCAAATTCAAACTGCAATTTCTGAACTTGCTCCTCAGATTCACACTGCAATTTCTGAGCATCAAATTCACGCTTCAATTTTAGAATTGGCTCATCTAATTCACTTAATTTCTTCTTATAGACAAATGGGAATTGCACACCCTTTCCTCGTACAATAATGGGGAATTCTCCTCTACCATCACTACTTACGGCTGTTACACATAGGTCAGCCCAAGTCCCTTGTTCTTCCTGCGCCAACCCATTTTCCATTCCAACTGCATAATAGACTCGCTCTTTTTTCCAAAGAGTGGGTTTTACTTCCCCCCAACAACAATCTTTCATTCGGTTAAGAGCACCAAAACAGGTTTGTGCTACTCCAAATGGCTGGCCCTTGGCTTCTGGGGATTTCCACCTGGCTTCTGGAGATATCCACCCCCTGTCTCCGATCCCTGGATCGGCATCCACGCGCCAGGCCTTAATTTTCGATCCTGAGTGGTTGCTGCGGATAGCTTCTTCTGCCGCTTGGCATTTAACTTTGTTTGTTGACCCAACAAAAACAGTTATTTCAGAAGGATTCAAGAAAATAGACATAAGCACCTCACATTATTTTTTGAATATTAAGAAT
>PMZB01000319.1 GCA_003170575.1 Chlamydiia bacterium
GCCTAAAGTTAAGAAAAAAAATTGAAAAAATTTTCTTGTAAACAAATGCTTATACTGAGTAGAAAAGCATTTGAGGGCAAGAAACAAGTGGTCGTTAAGCCATGAGGAGGAAATATGTCACTTGAGAATGCGAAGCAGAACCTTGAAGAGTTCGGGAAAGAGCTTGGGCTTGAAGGGCTGCAATTTGATGAAAACAATACCTGTATCTTAGGGATTGATGATGAGTACTCTCTTCATCTAACGTATGAGCCAAATTCGAAGAGATTATATCTTTATTCTCCTCTTCTGGATGGGCTTCCCAAAGACGAGAAAACCCGTCTTCGCCTCTATGAGAGACTTCTTGAAGGATCTCTTCTTGGCGGTCAGATGGCAGGCGGCGGCGTCGGAGTTGCTGTGAATGAGGAGCTCATCCTGGTTCATGCAACAATCGATATGGAACACGCTCTTTCATCAGCATTGCGAAGCTTTGCGCCAATCTTCGTAGAGATGGTTGAGAAATGGAGAAAAACCTGCCAAGACGTTAGCGAAGGCCGCGAAGAAACAGCTCCTGCTGAGAAAGCGCCTATGGCTGCAACTGGTCCTGGTGTCGCAGGGCCCGGTGGCCGCGGCGGTCAAGGTTTCATCAAGATCTAAGCTCTGCTTACGATCGGTCAGGTATATCTATACAACCCAGGTTGTCCATAATTTACAATGGGCAATTTGGGTTTTTTTGTTTACGTTCAGTCATGACTTTTGGAGGTAGGTGTGGGACTGATTTCCTTTTCTCGGCAATTACAGTCCATATTTGAGTCTCGACCCACAGTTACCCCTCCCTTGCAAAAGGCTATAAAGGAAGCAGAGAGCACAATTAAGGAATGGGGTGAAAGAACTTTATCCCATAAAGAAACCCTGAAAGTAATGGGAAAGGTTATCAAATGCTTTCAAGAATTTCCAGAGATTCAAAACGACATTCAAAAAATTATTGACAACGTCGCAGACACCACTTTATGGCGTAAGAGGTCTCCGACTGAAATCAAGGGCAAAGATACACTCGGAGAACCCGCTTCTAAGAAAGCAAAGGAGGAAGATCTCGCCACTACCTTAAAAACAGCCATTCAGAATGCTCAAGAGTCAGATAATCCTATAGAAGTGATACAGGATTCTATTTCCGCTCTTGAACAATTTTATGCCCTCAAGGCGACGTACCATCCCTTTTTGCGTGATGTAAGCCGACTGATGAATAGGCTTCAAGGCCAGCCAGCACAAGTAAAAACGTATGTTCTACCGCTCCTGCAAAAGGTATTTGTTGACTCTCTTCTTAAAGAAGGGTGGACACCCCTAGAAGGGGACAGGTTTGCCGCACATCTCTTATATATTGCTGATAAGAACCTCTGGGGCCCACTTTCCGGAACTTTTGCTACCGCACATGAAGAGATGAAATCTTGCGTTGAAAAAGATCTTGTGAAGATCTTTGGTGAAGGGTGGGATATGATCAAGGGGTGGTCGCAGATTGAGAAGTTCTATGAGTTTGAGTCGTTTGCTTTAACACACTTCCCGCAAATTGTGGCTCAAATACTTGTGAGCTCAGATGGAACGGTGAATATTGGCCTCCTTGATATTCTGAAGAAGAGCCTTCTTCCTCATGAGCTCAAAAATAAGCCTAACATGGATAAGGAACGGTACATTATTAAACAATTAAAAGAACTTCAGAGAAATGAAGTTTTACTTACTCTCCTGGAGTCTATTCCTGTTCCTCAGGGGGATGAATGGCGGACAACTATTAATTCGATGTTAGGCCGTGCTCTGGACCATCAGATCTCTGAGCAAGATACACGAGTTATCCTTCTCATGTCTTTTTTGACGAAGTGGACACAAGACAAGGTTGGTACTTGTTTTATCTCGTCAGCTGGAATACAGCGCAAAGAACTTTTGAGCGAATGGCTTCTGGAGGATTTTGCAGAACTGTTTGCGTATGACAGCGCGGTAGAAAGGACAATTGAAGGACGGCCATATAAATTTTATGGATTACACTGGCCCATACAAAAAGCATTGTTAAACACTAAACACGGATATTCCTCTAATAAGATAGTTTACTCTGCATCCAAAGAGCTCGGATGTAAGAACAGAGAAGATTATGAGGAGGCCGTTACTCAAGTAGAGAAATCCGGAAAAGAGCCTACATTGTATGCAATATTTGAAGAATTGCAAGCTATGCATGGCAAACCTCCTGAAGCATTGGAACGAGCTTGTAAGATTATTGAAGGCCGCGGACAAAACCTTCTGTTACGAGTATGGGAAAATACTTTCGGTAGTACGATTTTTCTCCCGATCGTGGGAAATTCTGTTCCAATAGGCATCTGGTATTCACACGGCTATTTTAAGGCCATAGCCGATGCGTTTTCTGAAGTTGCACAAAAAGCAAAACTTGCACCTTTGACAGAGCAGCTTAAAGAGTTTGTTTCTCTCTTCGAAGCAGACCGACCGCTATCAGTGGTTTATTCACGAGAAATTCCTCGATTATTGCAACAGTTTCGCGCCACCCTTATCCCACAGGTAGTTCACAGCTCAGAGAAAACTTCTTGGGTTTTAGGAATTGAAAAAGAAGGAAAGTTCATTCCTTTTAAGAATCGAGAAGAGTTCGCTCTCTACCTTAGAGACACTTTTTTAGAATGGGCAAGCCTTACGGGATTGTCTCTGGATGAAAATGCAAAAAAAACTCTATTTCCTTGGTCTGGGCTTGAGCTTGAGGAGCTTTTTGATAAAGGTTTACGCAAAGCTAAACAAACCGAGGAGTGGGGTAGTATCAATGGGAAACTTTGTTATTCCATGCCAGGCGGCGGATTCTTGACGCTGGAGAAATCAACGGTTGAATTCCTTACTTCCCCTCCAAGGGCCTTTTCTCCCGATCCAGAAGTAGCATGCAGACAGTTTCTGCAATGGACAAAAGATGTAAGAGACAAATATGGAGCTGATGAAAATTTGAGTATAGCCGCTAACGCGCAGGTTACTAAAGATACATTCCATATATTTACGTTGCTCCCTAACCATCCAACCATAACACGTTCCCAAACAGCTGATGTTCTTAGTGAAATAAAACAGAAAGTTATCACTCAAGTATGTGAGGAGGTCCATCCTCTAGAAGAAATCCAAAAAAAACTGAAAGATCTCCTCTTTCCTTTAACAATGACCCGAAAACAAGAGGAGAGAGAGGCAGTCTATGCAGATTTGGAACAATCACTCAAACACGAAATAGGCGATCGTTTACACTGCTCATACTTAGATGCAGCAAAAGCTGTCATGAAGACAGTAAAAAAATACGAAAAATTGTACGAAAAAGCAGAGGACAAAGCTTGTTTCTTTGCTTGTTTAAGCAGTCTTTTAGGCCCAGAGTATTTGCATCAATTTATCCATTTTGCGGACACAAACCACAGGGCGTGGGTTGGAGATGACATAGAAAGACTACAGTACATGTTTTGGTTTGACCCTCGAGATTCCAAATGGGACATTGTGGAGGTTCCAGAATCTGATAGGATAGAGTTGCCTGTTCTCGTCCCGTTTGTTAATCCTAAATTCTGGGAAACTTTGGTTGTTCAGCCTAACATCGAGGTTGTGTCTAAAGCATTGCAACAGAAAGCCATTCTCGCTCTGGAACAAAAAGCTATCAGTGCCTTTCAAAAAGTAGAAAGAGAGTTTGCCAATTCTTGGAAAGCTCTTGAACAAGAAACAGCAAAACTTAAACCGGAAGACCGCACTCTTGTAAGAGATGAACTCATCCTTCCAATAGATGAAGAAATGTCTGAAGCCACACTCTTAGAGTTTCCTCCCTTTAAACAGGCTCCTGAAGAATGGAAGAACGCTTTTGCAAAATGCCAGGAAGTGAGAAAGAAATATGTAGGGCTGTTAGAGCTCTCTGCCAAAAGATCAAAGGATGTGGAAGAAGCTTTTCGCCTTACCCACATCTTAACTTCCTCTTCCTCTTTGCCAAATTTAATAAATTCAGAAGAAGAGTTCCGTTATGCGGTTCGGGATCTCTTGATTCAATGATCTGTTTGAAATGGGCAAAAGGCTCTATGCCGCACCTTTTTTTTCTAATTCGAGTAATGTGTTTAAGCCTTTGACGCCCTGGTTGCTAAAATTCCAGTCTGCAGCAAGAGCAAGAGTCTGAAATACCAATATAAAGGTTTTAATTGAGATGGGCATTAGGGTGACAACTTTAATGATTGTTCCTGCTAAAATTCCTATTGGTAAGAGAGGTGAAAAGGTGAGCGTAAGATAAATGACCAAACAGGCTACTGCTATTTTCCCAACCAATTTTGCGATGGTCAAGAGGACAAGCTTTTTCTCTACGCTTTGCACAGCCTTTAATGCAGCGCTATCGCTGCAGTTCCCTTTAAGTTTTGCCATAGCAACAATGGCTTTTTGAGTCACCAATGCGCAACTGTCGAATAAGAGAACGGAAAATTTAGATTGAAGAACTTTCTTTTTAAAAGCTCTTGTAACCGGTTCAGTATCAATCAGGGCTATTTGCCCTGTTTTGGTGAAAGATATCTTGTTGTGATTTAGATTAGTATACCCTGAACATGAAAAGCAGCTTAAGGCTTTTGCTTGTTCAGGGGTTAATGCACGTTGGGGTGTATTGGGACAAAATGCTTCGCCATTATTTTTGAAGGCTTGTTCATACTCTGGCGAGGTAAACTGCGCTATCTCATCAGAGAGATCAACCTTTTCAGAAATTACATAGAATCTTTTCTCTTGACTCTGCCAATAGAGAAATTTCTTTGGCACCATCATTTGATTTTCTAAATGATGCTCTGCAATGTACCGGCGAATTTTCTCTGCTGCCCTGATGCGATATATATTGGTGTCTGCAGTCACATTTGGGCCTGACTTATCTACTTTCATGACCCATCTGCCAGCTGTAAAAACATTGTCTTTGAGCTGTTTGAGAGGAGATGAAAACAGAGCGTCAATTTCTTCTTTACTTTGAGTAGTACAAGAAGGGTGCCCCAACAAGAAAGGATAAAATTTTGCAGGAATTGTCTCTGGTGTAAGACTCATGAGTGTATCCTCTAATTAGCAGCCAACAACCGGTCTTCAACCACTTTCCAGTTGATAACAGACCAGATGTTTTTTACGTAATCTGCTCGCAAGTTTTTGTATTGAAGGTAATAGGCATGCTCCCATACGTCAATGCAAAGAAGAGGTTTAAGCCCGTGTGGAGATTTATGGTTTTGTGATGAAGTGATGTGAAGATGGCTTCCTTTTCCACAAAGCCCAAGCCATCCCCAGCCTGAGCCTTGGACTGCTACGCTTATAGAAGTCAAAAGCTCAATACATTTTTCCACTGAGCCATATTCCTCGATGATTTTCTTTTTCAACTCTCCTTCTTGAAGCACTCCTCCCCCCTTAGCCTTGGGAAGAAGATTTTCCCAAAAAAGCGAGTGATTGACAAAGCCTCCTCCATTAAAAGAAATGGTTGATTGACTAGAGAGAATTTTATCGAGATCGTTTTTCGCTTCAGCTTGTTTTAGCTCGTCCAATGCCTTGTTAAGATTGTTGCAGTATGCTGCATGGTGCTTGTTATAGTGCACATCCATGATCTCCTTTGAGATCACAGGCTCTAGCTCATCGAGCCCAAAAGGGAGTTTTGGAAGAACGAAAGGCATAGTTACCTCCTTGTGTGTAGCTTTTTCATAAAACAGCATCGATCGCTTCATCCACCCAGCTTACAGGATGAAATTGGAGAGATTTTCGAAAAGGTTCTGCGCTTTTGTGATTTTTTGCAGGAAGGATGCAACGGGTAAATCCCATTTGGATTGCCTCTTTAAGCCTTGCCTCAATGCGCGAAACAGCTCTCACTTCCCCTCCAAGGCCTACCTCCCCAATAACGATTGTGTCATGATCAAACACTTTATTGGCAAAGGAGGAGACGATGGCCAGCAAAAATCCCAGGTCGGCTGCTGGCTCAGTGATTTTGAGGCCGCCCGTCACAGAAACAAACACATCGCTTTGGTGGAGTTTGAATCGGGCGCGCTTTTCGCACACAGCAAGAAGGAGCGCGAGCCTGTTCGGATCTAGACCTGCTGACCGCCTTGAAGGAGTCGGGTAAAAAGTGTCCGTCACAAGCGCCTGAGCCTCAATAAGGATGGGGCGCGTGCCTTCAATCATGGGAGTAATGACAGAGCCTGTTGTGCCTTTGGCTCTATCCTCGATGAAAAGTTTTGAAGGGTTGGTTATTTCAGATAATCCCAATTCTCCCATCTGAAAAACAGCGATCTCGTCAGTTGGGCCAAATCGGTTTTTCATAGAGCGCAAGAGGCGCAAATTTTGCTGTTTTTCCCCTTCAAAATACAAAACTGTGTCCACTAAATGCTCAAGCACGCGAGGTCCTGCGATTTCCCCAGATTTTGTCACATGGCCAATGATAATGGTGGCAATACCTGTTGCTTTTGCGAGGTTCATTAAATACGAAGTGCATTCTCTGACTTGGGTTACTGAGCCCGGGCTTGATGGGATGTCGCTATGGAACAGGATCTGAATCGAGTCAATGATAAGAAGTGATGGCGAGCATTCCTTGACCCATCGCGCAATCTCTGTAACTTCTGTGGCATTGGAAAAAAGAAGATGACTTGCCTCCACATGCAGCCGTTTTGCCCGCAGAGCAATTTGTTCAAGCGACTCTTCCCCCGAGATGTAAAGTACAGCGCTGTCTTTTTTCGCCAGGCTATGCGCTACCTGGAGAGAGAGGGTTGATTTTCCGATTCCAGGGTCTCCTCCAACAAGGATTAAAGATCCTGGAACAACCCCCCCGCCTAACACTTTGTCAAACTCGGAAAAGCAGGTTTTTGCTCTCTCTAAGGGGCGATTGACAATTTCGTCGAGCCGCACAGGCTGGGTTAGTTTTTTGATTCCGGGGGCTTTAGACCTTTCTACCACCTCAACTTCCTCTTGGAGCGTGTTCCACTCTTGGCAGACAGGGCATTGGCCTGCCCATTTTGCTTGTTTATTGCCGCAAGACGTGCAAAACCAGGCGGTTTTTTGTTTCATCATTCCCCTTTGAGTAGTTTGAGGGTAAGTTCTGCAGCTTTTTGTTGCGCCTCTTTCTTGGTTTTTCCGATTCCTGAGCCGTATCGATTCCCGCCAATTACAACAGCAATAGTAAATTCTTTTTGGTGAGAAGGGCCTTTTGTTTCAAGAACTTCATATTCAGGCAGGGATTTGCCCTGTTTTGCAAGAAACTCCTGGAGAGCTGCTTTGGGGTTAAGGGGTAAACTAGAGGCGTTTTCCAAAAGATAGGAATAAAATTTCTGCTGCAAAAACTCTGTTGCTGCATCCCACCCTCCATCAAAAAAGATGGCCCCAACTATTGCTTCAAGAAGATCTGCGGCTAAGGTTGGGTTAACAAAGGAAGAGGCGCTTTTTTCCCCGCGGCTTGCAAGAATACTTTCTGTCACATCTAGTGTTTGGATCATCTTGTAGCAACTTTCTTGGCACACAAGGTGCGCTTTCATCTGAGAGAGTTCGCCCTCCTCTTTATCTGGAAAGGCTCGAAACAGAAACTCTGAGACATAAAGGTTCAGCACTGAATCCCCAAGAAATTCCAACCGTTCGTTAGAACGAAGGGTAATTGTGGCTTCATTCAAGAAGGAGCGGTGGGTAAATGCTTGAGATAAAATCTCCTTGTCCTTGAACACATACTCTAACTTTTTCTCAAGGTCCGGAAGCGATGCAAGAAGTGTTTTAAGCATGGTAACACAATGTGTAGAGGCTTTCCCTTATGCTTTTTTGAGGGTAGAGATAGATCTCCATCTTCTCCTCTAAAAAAGCATAATGGAAAAGCCTCTGTAGGTTATACTCAGTCTTTGAGTATAGTAGATGGTAAATTTTCTTAAGAGCAATGTTTTTCGATGAAGTTTTTTGTTGACGATAAAGAAAAAGAATTTTTCAAGCAAAATGGCCTTCTAGGCATCGAGGAGATTTTTTCTCCAGAAGAGATAGATCTTCTTCGGCGAGAAGTAGAAAAAAAAGTTTTTTTGCATGAGGTCAAAGACCTTGCATTATCTGGCGGAGAGATCCAAAAGATTTTGTTTTCAAAAAAGATGGCTCAGGTAGCGTTTGAGCTCGCTGGAAAGAGTCCTCTTCGGTATGGGTATGATCTTTTTTTTCGATGTTCCTCTGCTCCAAAGGCTCTTTCTCCATCTATCTCACCACTTCTGATATGTGCCTGCATACCCCTTGAATCTGATGAGACGATAGAAGAACACAAACCCGTTCCTTTTATTCTCCATCAAGAGGATCTCTATCTACCCAAGGGCGCTGTGCTTTTCTTCGCACCCAATGTGCTGTTTTCTCTTTCTTCCTCTCAAGCTGCTCCTGACCCAAGCTATCTTCTTTTTGTATATAGCGGACTGCGTGCCCAGTACACGTACCAGGTTGGCGATCCCTTCACACATGATCTCAAGCGGCTGGGGTATGTTTTTGGGGACAGGCTGAAAAGCGCAACCCACCCAATTCTTTACAGATGAGGCAGTATGTTTGAGCTTGTTGAAGAAGGGAGGGAAAAAGCGTCCACGCACATGATGAGAGACCGAGAAATGTTAGAGCAGGGCTCCATGCTCCCGCTCCTTACTTTTTACCAATGGGACTCTTTTTGCATAACCTACGGACTTTTTGCGCATCCTGAAAATTTTCTGAACATGGATTTTTGCAAAAAGGAGGGGATTGAAGTCGTTCAGCGCCCCACCGGCGGAGGGATTTTTTTCCATGAGTGTGATTTCCCCTTTTCTCTGTTTTTTCCCGAAGAGTACACCCATTCATTTGAATCTATATGGAAAGGAATCCAAAAAAGCCTTGTAAGCCTAGTGTGCGACTTTCTTTCTGAAACTCCTGATGCTGAATATCCCTCCCTTCCTATTGAGGGAAGGTTTTGTCAAGCTGGAATACATGGGTGTGATTTTGTGTGGGGTGGGAAGAAGTTTGGAGGAGCTGCCTTTCGCAAAAGTAAGAAGGGTATTCTTTGTCAGGCCAGCCTGTTTTGTTCTCCTTTTTCATGGGACAAAAGTGCACTCTTTGTGAAACAACCTTGTGTGCTTCACATGATGAAGCACGTTTCGATGTGTCTTGAAGAAGATATAAAAACCGAACTCCAAGACAGAATAACATTAGCTGTAGAGGAAAATTTATGAATCAAGACGCTCACACTCATTTAACCCAACTTGGGAAAAACACCCCCTTTCCAAAATCCCCTCAGGAAGCTACTCTTGAGGCAATTCCAAACAAATGGCCCGAATCTTCCTATACAGTGCAACTTATTTGTGAAGAGTTTACCTGTGTATGTCCTCTTACAAACCAACCTGACTTTGCAAAAATCTATATCGAGTATCGCCCAGACGCACATCTTGTAGAATCAAAGTCCCTCAAACTTTATCTTGGCTCCTATAGAAATGTTGGAATATTTCATGAGTTTGTGATCAATGCCATCTGCAATGACCTTGTAAAACTTCTCCAGCCCCATTTCATCGAAGTGCGAGGCGAATTTTCCACCCGCGGCGGCATCCGCATCATTCCTATCGTGCGCTGGGAGAAGAAATGAGAAAAACAGATATAAAGGCTTCCTGGAAATAAATTTTTTTATGTTAATCGTATCCAATCATGGTATTAAACGGCTCACACACTTGTGTGAGCATGTTTTTGCCATCCAATTTCAAGTTCTGAAACACTAAATTCAACAATTCCTGTTTTTCATGAATTTCAGAACTTTTAGATACCTAAATAATCATTGCTCATCAATTGGTGTTTATGCTGCAAACACCTCCACGTTTCCAGCTTCTAATATGGTCATTTTAGCAAGAATACGGCCATTTCTCGAGAAAAATGGGTCATATTTCATAAAAAATGTCCGTATCTCTCAAAATACGGTCATCTTTTTGATAAAGACGCTTCTCTGAAGCTCTAATTTCGCGAATGCGCTGAAGCCACTCATCAAAATAATCTCCATCTTGAGGATCTTTGAGTCGCACATCATCCATTACAAATCATAAATAATTCATCAAATAGAGGAATTGATACCACAGCCATCTGCAATGACCTGGTCAAGCTTCTTCAACCCCATTTCATCGAAGTGCGAGG
>PMZB01000086.1 GCA_003170575.1 Chlamydiia bacterium
TTTGAACTGTTAAAAGATATCTACGATATCTCTGATAATGCATACAAAAATAATCTCGACAGCTTGGTTGAGGCGCTGGAGCTTTCAAGGCTGCTTAGTGTTCCTGTCAGGCAGCTGAGTTTGGGTCAGCGCATGCGCTGCGATATTGCAGCATCGCTCCTCCACTCCCCTCAAATCCTGTTTTTAGATGAGCCGACCATAGGATTAGATGCAGTCAGCAAGTTGGCTGTGCGCGATTTCATCCGTCGCCTCAATTCTGAGCATAAAGTGACAATCATGCTCACAACGCATGACATGGATGATATTGAATCTCTTTGCTCTCGAGTTCTTATTTTGAATGAAGGAAAGATCTACCTCGATGGAACAATTTCTGAGGTGCGAAAAAAGATTTCCCCTGAGCGCTCGCTTATTGTGGATCTTTTGAATCCAAAAGATACTGTAAGCGATCCTCAAGCAACCTTTGTGAAACAAGAAGGAGGGAGGGTGTGGCTTACGTTTAATCCTTCAGCGATAAAAGCGCCGGAACTTATTGCCCGAATACTTTCAAACCATCCTATCCGCGACCTCTACGTTGAAAATCCTCCTATCGAAGAGATCATTGCACACCTGTACCGAGATAGCAATTTATGAAGCCATATCTTGCTATCTTGAGAATAGTAGTAACTTCCCTGCTTCAATATCGGGCAGCAATACTTGTACGTATCTCTTGCGGCTTTTTTTGGGGAATGATCCATGTAGCGGTAATTTCTGCCTTTTATGCTGCAGGAACATCATCGCAACCTATCACACTTGTACAAGCGATCTCACTTACTTGGCTCGGGCAAGTTCTTCTTCAATTTCTTCCCTGGACGATTGATCCAGAACTTGAAGAACAGATAAGAAATGGAAATGTTGCGTATGAACTTACCCGGCCCATAAATCTCTACTGGATGTTGTTTTTTCGATCTGCAGCAACACGCATCATCCCTGCACTTCTTCATGCTCTTACAGTAATACTCATGGCATTAGTTCTTTTCAATCTTCCCCTCCCCTCGCTTCTTTCTGGGATAGCATTTTGCACCTCAGTTGCACTTGCCGCAACTTTGTCAGCTGCTATGTCTACATTTATTGTGATAACTCTTTTCTGGACCCTTTCTGGAGACGGAATAAAAAAACTACTTCCCCACACTGCTCTTCTTCTTTCAGGCGTTGTGATTCCCCTGCCTTTATTTCCCCCATGGGCGCAAGTCTTTTTAAACCTCCAACCCTTCCGTGCAATCGTTGATATTCCCTCCAGGATATATACAGGAGTTATTCTCGATACTGAGATCTATCTAACTCTAGGCTTCCAAATGATTTGGATACTTGGCTTTATCGTAGCAGGACAATGGCTCCTGCAACGAGCTATGAAACGATTTGTTGTGCAAGGAGGATGATGATGAAGAAAAAAGCACGTCTTTACTACAAGCTCATTGCAACAGCAATTCGCTCTCAAATGCAACATCGAGCCTCTTTTTTCCTGCTCACCTTTGCACAAATTCTCTCAGCCGCAACCGAACTTATTGGCATCTGGGTGCTTTTCTATCGATTCAAAATCGTTCAAGGGTGGACTCTTGCTGAACTTGCACTTCTGTATGGACTTGTGCATATGGGGTTTTCTTTTGCAGAGGGTTTGGGAAGGGCTTTTGATAAATTCTCCTTGCTCATAAAACATGGGGGTTTTGATAGGCTTATGTTGCGCCCTCTGGGGACCTTATTTCAGGTGGCAACAAAAGAAGTATGTCCAGAAAAAATCGGGCGTTTCATCCAAGGTTTTGTTGTTCTCCTATGGGGTGCACATCAGCTTAATTTCTCTTTTTTCTCCCTTAACTCCTTATGCCTTGTGTTTGCTTTTGCTGGGACTGTGAGCCTGTTTTACGCAATCTTTGTGATCCAAGCAACCCTTGCCTTTTGGCTTACAGACACTCTAGAGCTGCTTAATATTATCACCTATGGAGGAAGAGACGTAGCTCAATTTCCATTAACGATTTTTAATCGCGGCTTTTATATCTTATTTACCTACCTTGTCCCAATTGCTTGCGTGATCTATTACCCTGTTGCAACGCTGCTCCAACGGGAAACTTTTCCCTTATGGATCGGATTCCTTTTCCCGTTTGCAGGATTTATTTTCCTTTACCTCTCGTTCCAATTCTGGAAGCTCGGGGTCAAGCACTACCACTCTACAGGCAGCTAAAACACAAGCGCCTTGATTTACCACAGAGGAAAAGAATGGTTGGTGGCTTTCGCCGCCAAATAACCCAGTTTCCGAAAGGTTTTGCACGTATAGGTACGGTCAGATGTTTCCTCTTATTATCCCTAAGATTACGTTAAGCAAAGCTTCGCAATTTTTTTTTTACCACAGAGACCACAGAGCACACAGAGAAAAACAAAATATTTTCTCTGTGTGCTCTGTGGTCTCTGTGGTAAAAAAAAATGACGAGCCATTTTTAGAAAGAGCTTGTAAGTTTCAGCTATTCAAAAATGAATTTGCCTCTTGAAACTATTGTTTCAAGTGGTTTTCTAAGAGATGGTTCTTC
>PMZB01000041.1 GCA_003170575.1 Chlamydiia bacterium
CTATGGCCGCAAAATCCCGTTGGATTTTCAACGAACACAGCCGGCGAGACTTCTCGCTCTTCATGGGATAAATTGTTGCATAAACAGAAATTAATAACAATACAAAATATTGAAATCTTAAGTTATTGTCTCAAAAATGATATGATCGCTGACCGCTTAATTCTGTTAGATTTCGACATCAAGAAATCGACATCGTGCGCTTGACCTTAGTCGCCAAAGACTCAACAGCAGATCGCCTGATCGCGCTTTATACAGGCTGGGATACATGCAGCAATTCCCGCTGGAAAACCCGCTGAAACCACGGTCTCAGGCACAGGGAACATATTGCCTTCTGCTGGGACCAGGGAATTCTCTGAATCATCAGAATTGGTCGAAAAATCTGCGAATGAGCCAGGTTTTTCCTCCAGGAAAAATTCGCCAGCGGGAATTGCTGGGATACATGCACCAATCAGATAGTCGGGTAGCTTTGGTGTCTTGATAAGACGTTTGACAGCGGAATCCAGTTTCTCCGTTTCTTGTGTTGCTTGCCTCATCTTTTTTCTGACAAGGCCTGCCTCGATTTCAGCAAAGCGTTCCGAGAGATCGACACAGTCATTCAGGATGATCTTTTCGTATTTTGCGTTCTCAAGGTTTTTTACCAGTGGCGTTTCAGCGAGCATGGTGGCCAATACTCTCCCTAACGTTTTTCCTCCCGTGCGCCTCCTTGAACCACGATTGAGCTCTCGAAAAAATCGCTCCATGAGATTGTTCGTTCTCTGTGGTTGGATCACTATCGTCTGGCCGCTTTTGGACGTAACGGTGATTGGCTTCGTAAACAGCTTGTCCCAGTATTTTTTAATTTGCCCCACCAGTTTTCGATAGTCATGGTCGCACAAAACAGCTTCTTGTATCCCTTTTGACCCGATGAACGTTTCGACACCTGTCTTAATGACGTCCATATCGCAGTCCGTCGCATCGTCATTGAGCCCATCAGAGCCGTCTGGTTCCGCAATGCGCATAGCATCTCTGAGTTGATCGAAGTGTGCTGATTTTTTCTCCATTGCAATGCTGAGCCTTGTCAACAAGGGGTCCTCGAGTACTTCATCTAGCTCTTCCTGCAGAGCTCTCAGGTCGCCTTGGGATGGAGGTAGGGCTTGAAGCAACTTTCTGACCTTCTGCATCCGTTGGATGAAAACAAGCCTTTCCCGGTCAAAGGGGAATCCATAGCCTGACAATTCTTCGGCAAAATCGAGGATCCACTCGGCCAAGAGATACGCAATATCGATTTCCGAAAGATGCTGTAAGCTATCAGGCGTGAGACTTGTGACGTGGAGTGTGTCGATGTTCACGTATTCCCGTAGTTTTTTGGCGAATGTGTTCAGGCGCCCCTTTACGCCATATCCTTGCAAGATGCTGCGTATCTGCGCCTCTTCGTCGCCGAAGAGGTCCTTGCCACTACAGCGAAGAAAATGGAAGTGGCAGACATAGTCGGCAACTCCAGGAAAAACGTTTTGTACAGCAGAGAGATTGGCCTTGCCCAGATCATGGACGGTCGCCAGAGGGTCGCCGAAATCGCGTTTAACTTGTTCGAGCAGGCTGCTGACGGATTCGGTTGATTCTGAAGGTGCTTTTATACTTCCAAGTACGAGCTTCTCCACCTCATCAACAGCTACGATGAGGTGGGGACTGCCGCCGTCGTTGGTACCGTCAAAATGCAGACATGAGCCGCCATTGTCCTCGATAAGCTTGCGAATTTCGGGGATCTTTTCCTGGTGAGCAAGAGCCAGATAACAGATGAACTTCCTGGCAAGGTATGAGACCTCGCGTTCGGAAATAGGGACGTTTTGGCTCCACAGCGCCTCCGCAACCTCATTTTCGGTTTTATAGCTTTGGAACATGGCTCTGCCCACGTATACCATGACGTCAAAGCCGAAATTGCAGTGTTGGGGCACCAGTTGGTTTCGGACTTCTGATTCATAAGTTTTTTTGCAGACACAGCACTGCTTTACCGTTTCGTGAACATGGATTTTGCCAATGCACAGTGTGATGACAGTCCTTTTTTCTGTCTTCCGAACGAGAAGCCGTTGCCCGCAGCAGTCGGTGCTCTCAGACTCGATTCTAATTGTAGGGCATATGGGAAAAAGGTTTGACGAAGATAGCTCTTGGGTCAGTTGATTTCGCAAGGTACTCAGCAATTTTAGGGCGTGAAATCCGGCGTTTTTTTTTCTAAAGAGTAGAGCTTAAAAACCCTTTGCACCTGGTCCAACGTAACGGAAGAACCTTGTTTTTTCAGTAGCAGTGCGACCTCCTCCTCCTTCACGTGTTCAGAAATGCATTTTATTGTCGCGACCAGGACCTGCATGACTATCCAATCGGGCAAAGGGGCGATTTCTTCCTGTTCGAAGCGGTTTTGAATCTGCCTGAGACTTTGATCCGGATCGGCACTTACGTAGACGTAAACGCCGTTCACGACCTGTCGAGAGAGCTTTTTTGTCTTAACAAGGGTAAGAAGAGCGTTTTGCACATAGACGCGCTGTTGTTTTTCCAGTTCTGAGCAGCTTTTCCCGTTATCGCAGACTGAGATCAAGTGAACAATGGTATTCATCAATGTTCCGTACCTAGAAAAACCTATCTCACCATTATGCCACAAGCCATCTTCATCAAACTGGGCGATTTCTTTGAGGGTATAGTATTTTCCTGCATGGCTATAACTTGACAGCGCATCCAACTTTTGAAGGTATCGGTACGCGGTCGTGCGCGAATTTGTTCTAATGGTTTTGTACACGTCCTTGATGTCGAGTACGTGACGTTTCAAAAATACTTCTCGAAGCTTCTCGACCAATGATTTTTCCGGCATTTTACAACTCGGTTTGAAACAATTATGGCGTGCCCTGGTCTATATGTACCATAATTGTTTCATTTAGAGCGAGAAAATTCGGTTCATGGGAAGAATTGGGGGACGGCTTTCGATTTGTCCAGTAAATTCTTGAAATAAAAAAGGAGACAGAATAGGAATAGTCCAACCACAACGATGGAGGTTTTCCTATGTCTGTCTCCAAAGTCTTTCATGCCTTAATCGGCGATAAAAGCATAGTCCTACAAAACACAGAGTTTTGTCAAGACCACGTTATCTTTTGGGGTCGTCTCCGGAATCATGCGAAGAAATGTCCATGTTGCGGGTGCTCCGACGTGGTAATCAAGGAAACCAAGGAACGTACTTTCAGGACCCTCAACATTGGAGAAAAGAGAGCGTATTTGAAAATCGATGTCCACAAGACGCTCTGCAACAGATGTGGAAAGCAAAGCTGGATGCAGTTGCCCTTCTCATGTGGGAAGCTTCCCATGACAAACTCTTTTATACGCCACGTTATACAGTTAGCGGCCATAGCAACCGTCCTTGCTGTTGCAGCCTTCCTAATGCTTCAGTGGAAGACCGTGAAGAATATTGACAAGGCAAATCTTGCAAAACGAGCAAAACAGTTTTCGTTCAAAAAGCTTCGCTACATCAGTATCGACGAGATTGCGATTAAGAAGAGGCACAAATATATGACCATTTTTACCGATATTACCACCGGAATGATCATACATGCCGTCGAGGGGCGCAGCGAGGAATGCCTTCGGCCATTTCTTAAGCTTCTTGCAAAGAAGGCTAAACGACTTAGAGGAATTGGCATCGACATGAGTGCCGCTTACGCCAGCTCGATAAAAATCCATCTTCCTAATGTGGATATCATTTTTGATAGATTCCATGTCACAAAACTGCTCAATGACACAATCGACAAAATACGACGTAACGAGTACGCAAAGTGCAAAAAAGCTGGCATAGAGGTTCTGAAAGGACAGCGATTCCTTTTACTTCGCAACTTTGTTGACCTCGACGACGGGCAGAAGAGTAGTCTTAAAAAGCTTTTAGAGATTAATCATCCTTTAGCTATAGCTCACAGCATGAAAGAGCAGCTCAGATCTTTTTGGAGTTGTAAATCAAAAGCAGAGGGGGCGCAATTTCTTTTTTGTTGGGTCATGGAGGCGCTTGAGTCTGGTGTGCAATTGTTAGCGAAGGCAGCTAGATCCCTTCTACGGCGTTGTGAGGGTCTTTTGAGCTATTTCGATCATGGAATTGATAATGGAAAGGCAGAGGGCATTAACAATAAGATAAAGGTTCTCAAAAGGCAGGCGTATGGATATCGCGATCAGGAATATTTCAAGCTGAAACTTTATCATCTTCACAAGAAACAGATTCAACTCATTGGGTAATAGCGGTTGGAGAATACTCCATCAAAAAGTTATGGCAGAACAAGCGAGTGTATGACCCAGATCGTCTTGTGAGGGCGCTAATCACAGGGATTCAGAAATATACTGGTAAAGATTGACCCACTGACAACCGTGAAAAAAATCAGCTTAAGGTGCCTTGGAAGTCGCATCCTTGGAAGGCTCGAACAGTTTCTGACTTCATTCTTTTATGCATAAGAGACCGTTGTGGCAAGCACTCAGGGGGTCTGGGGGATTTCCCCCAGTATGAGCTGATCTATGCCTGGGAACCGAAAAAGGGGCTACAGAGCGTCGTTGATGTTGAACCAACGTTTTCATCTGCCCTCAAGAGCAGGGGGTCTGGGGGATTTATCCCCCAGTATAAACCGATCTTGTGGTGGGAGGGAGAGTCTCCAAAAGCGTTGGGTCAACACCTGTAACGCTTTTGTCTTCTCTACTGATATTTCGGTAACCCTGTCGATGGAACTGTTCCCAGTAGTAGGGAGGATCATACAGGTGTTACGTCCTCTTGGTGGTAGCTGATAACCCTGTGGGCAGCTACCTTTGCCACTCGTGGGTGCTGTTTCAGTTGGCTTTATGCCGTATCATCGATTCATACTGGGGGATAAATCCCCCAGACCCCCTGCTCTTGAGGGCAGATGAAACGTTGGTTCAACATCAACGACGCTCTGTAGCCATTTTTCGGTTCCCAGGCATAGACCAGCTCATACTGGGGGAAATCCCCCAGACCCCCTGAGTGATTGCCGCAACGGTCTCTATGGTTAATATGTCACGATGTCTTTCAAGCCAGCATTTCCGACTTAAATTCCTCTACCCGCATTTCGCTCAGGGAGTTGCTCTCTGAAAGCCGTCCCCCAATTCTTCC
>PMZB01000048.1 GCA_003170575.1 Chlamydiia bacterium
TATTAAGAGAGTGTAAGTGGTATATGAAGAGATGTATAATTAGTCTCTTCTGGAGAGCCATGATACCCTCTTTTTCTTTTTTTACACTTCTTTCAACTCTTGTCCCGCTCTTTTTTCTTACATTTTTAGGGGCGGTTTTTCGCAGTCGAAGATACCTCGATGAAAAAGCTGATGCAACTCTTTTCTGGCTTATTGTCAACATGTTTACCCCGTGTCTGATCATTGATGCGATTTTGGGGAACAGGGCTTTACACACTCTCTCAAATGTACTTATAGCTCCTGTATTAGGGTTTGGCACTGTGCTTTTGGGAATCGTTTTTGCAAAACTCATCTCAAAAAGAATAGCCTTTGATAAGAAAGAGCAAGAAAGAACGTTTACTACCTGCGTAGCTCTTTACAACTACGGGTACCTCCCCATCCCCATTGTGATGCTGTTTTTTGATAAGGAAGTGCTTGGTATTTTGCTTCTTTTTAATGCTGGGCTGGATTTTGCTCTTTGGACAGCAGGATATTTGATGCTTTCAGCCCACGGCTCTTTAAAAGACGGATTGAAACACTTGATCAATCCCCCTCTTGTTGCAATTGTAGGGGCTGTTTTCTTGAATTTACTGTTAGGTGAAAATCCTTTGCCTTTAGGAGTTGCAAGAATCATCCATATGATAGGGCAAGCAACTATCCCAGTTGCTCTCTTGCTAACCGGAGCAATGGTTTTTGATCATGCTCCTGTGGTTCGAACAGTGTCCCCGCTTCGTCCAATACTTTATGCGTTGGGGTTGCGATTACTTTTTTTACCTGCTCTTTTTGTGCTTCTTGCACTTTTTCTTCCCATCTCAAATGAACTTAAAATCGTTCTTTGCGTTCAAGCAGCAATGCCCTCTGCTGTGATTCCGATCATTCTTGTGCGTCAGTATGGAGGAGATGTGACACTGGCGATTCGCATCGTTGTGGCCACTTCAGTTGTTGCTGTTTTTACCATGCCTATATGGCTTTCCCTAGCTTTTTCTTGGTGGCTTCCCTACATGTTACGTTAAGAGAAGCTCGCAGATTGGATGCTGGTTCATATAGACACATCTTCGCTGAACATCTTTGAAGATATCATTCCAGGATGTTTTTTGTGCTTTTTGTGAAGAGGAGAGGGATTCTAATAATGAGGTTGTAAAAAAGCTTCCTGCACCGGATCCTCGGGCTACTTCACCGGGAATAGCTGCTGCCATAATCACCACGCCATTTGTTTTCATAAAAAGGGTCTGAGCAGTAGACCAGGATAACTTTTGTTTGGCGGCAGGTATTTTAGAAAGGAAATGAGGTGATTTAAGGTATGGAACAGGTTGATTGCAGCAGTCAAAGATGAGGAGGGTGAGGCGTGCTTTTCCTTTTTTTAACGATGAAGTAATGGATTCCCCATTCATTGACTCATTTTTTTCCATGAAGGTGAGACGAGGCCAAGGAGAATGGGCATCTGGAAAGCGGAATCCATGGCCAGAAAAGTAGAATATTGAGATTCCTCGAGTTTGTGCGAGTAAGTTTGTCATGGCTCGAACTTTGCTTTCAGTTACTCTGCTTCCAGTTATGGTTTTTGTGACCAAGTGCATCTTTGTTTTTCGCGCAATCACCTTTAAAGCACTGCGCATGTGCTCTAAATCATGTCGTACAGTTGCCCTTATGTTTGAATTAGTATCTCCTACCAAAACTGCATGTATCGTTCGTTCTGAGGAGCACCAGCAAAAAACTGTAGGAAGGAAGAATAAAAAACCAATCAATAAGCGCATAAACACCGCATTTACCAAACTTTGAGGGGCTCTTTTTTCACTAATATCCTCTTGTGGGAATAAAAAAAACCAGAAAATGCAAGGAGGCATTCTTGAAATAAGATGTGTATGACTCTATCACAACCCTAGAGCAATACTCAAGGGCTTGTTTCAATAAGCCCTACAGGGTTCTGCATTTTGTCTGAAAGTTCAGAACATCGATATGCGGCTTGTTTGAGCACTTGGAGCCACGTAGCGTTCTTATTATGAGCTTTTTGGAGCAGGGCCATGAGAAATTGTGAGGTAAAAATACTTCCTTTGTCCTTGCCTCCGACTATAGCTATGGAAAATTCTCCAGGAGAAGAAGCAGTAATTGTAACCATGCCTCGCGTTGACTTAAAAAGCGAAGACAGGCCGGGCAGAGAAGTAGAATGGGTGATTAAAGGAGATTTAGCGAATGGGAGAATCTTTTTTGATGTCACCTCGTTGTTACAGCAATCAAACAGGACAAGCGCAAATCTTGGTGCATGTTCTTTGAGTGCTTGGCAGATTTTTTCCCCAGGCACCAGAGTTCTGGGACTTTTTATACCTGGAATCACAAAGGATGGCCAAGGTGCTTGATCTGTCTCTTGACGAAACCCATGCCCGGAATAGTAAAATATCACTATATCGTTTGAAGAGATGGATAGAGATTGCATCCATTGACTTAAGGGGCCTGCATTCATCTTCCTTCCTTTTAAAATTGTGGTCTTCTTTTTCATCTTAAGTTTTCGGGCGATCAGCGTGGTGGCTTGCTTCATATTGTCCAAATCTACAAAAGATGCTTTTTTGATATTCGAAGACAATGTATCACACATGATGAGCACATGGAGCTTGGGCTTCTGCTCTGTAGGAAAAATACAAGAGGGGAGAAGAA
>PMZB01000036.1 GCA_003170575.1 Chlamydiia bacterium
GATGGGTAGCGTTGACGCTTACTGTAAATGTGACATTTCTACTTTGCAGGACAATGTGACATTTCTATTTTGCGCTAACAGGCTTTTCTTTCTAGAAAGCAATAGTGCATACTTTCCCACCACAGAAGGGAAATCGGGGGGCCTTTGGGAGTGGTTTTGGGCTGGAAGATCGCAGTAGGTTCTATTTCTCCCTTTTCTCTAATCGAAAAAGTGTCTCCTGGATTCTCCGGGCAGCCATACACAATGATGAGGCGCTTGTAGATATTGGCAGCGCACTCCCAGACAAGAGAGGTGGCCCATTGTGGATTGTCCATATCCTTGTATTTATCTATTAATTTCTTTACCTCTTCTTCGCCAAATTTCTTTTCAAGCTCAGTCTTATGCTTGCGAGCATAGGCAACTATCTTTTTGCGGAAATCTTGAACCATCTCCTGGAGTGCTTCTAAAGGGATCTTTTTTTCATCTTTTAAGTCAAGTCCAAGGGCTCCCAAAAGAAACGCGTTGATACCACAGCTTCCGTCGTGTAATCGAGGATTATGTGGCTTCATAAACCCGAGTAGAGCGCTCGCATAGTTTCCTGCAGAATTGAGGTACTCTGGGACCTTCTCAAGCGGCGTATAATCGGCAACACCGTCTCTATAGAAGGGGATCTTATTGCCGACTTTAAGAGGTATCGGTTTTTTGGGCATGGCTGGGACATAATTAGTTGCCATGTTATTCAGCCACAATTTTGTGTCCTCTGTCAGAACCTTTTTTACGCCTGGATCAGCATTTTCTATCCTCTCCAAAAACCTAGTTGCACGTGGATCGTCTAACGCACTATCAGCGTCTATGGAAAGAAGCTGAGGGGCTACACATGCAGCACAGAGCGAGTAAAATTCTTCTAAAGTCAGCTTCTGAACGTTTTCAGCTAAGGCAAGAAAGGTCTGTGGAGGGATATTCATGTTGGGGGTAAGGGGAGTAAGGCTGTGAAATGGATAATCAGATTTGAGGCTCCAAAAGTTTTCTGGTTCAATTCCAGGATTATCCTCAGGAGGCGTTTCTGGTTGAGGATCGAGATAATTGAGCGAGAATCTGACAAAGGGACTTAAACCCACCTCAAGCTTTCCTGGCTGTAAAGTGAGCTTAGAATGTTTTACCAAAAGGAATAATGCCATGAACACAACGCCATGAATATGAGCCAGATTTTCAAAGTCTATCTTCTGCTTGAGATCAGGCGTGCGGCAAATTTCCCTGAAAAGGTCCCTCAAGAGTATCCGAAAACAGGTGTCCTTCTTAAAAGAGGAGCTTGTGAAAAAGCGATGTTCCAGCTCATTCATTTCTGGCTGTAGTGTCGAAGTGAAACGCTTGTATACACTATCCGTATCGTGATCCATAGATAGTGTGGGATATGCCTCCCGCAAATGTTGAGCGATTCGTCGTATCTCGTAATAGATTTCTTTGTCTTGGCTTTGATCAGGAGGATCATTGTTTTCCAGGGCAGTGACTAAAGAATCGATCCAACCAGACTTATTATTCTCATTCTCGATAATTTTTCTACGAAGCGTTACGGCGGGAAAAGAACACGAGAAATCATTGAAAGCTCCCCTTGGATATACGCTTCCTGCTGTGGTGTGAAGGGGGGTGGTATCTGAAGCAACGCTAAGAGAGGATGCTGGCTCTGCGCTTCCCCAAGTAAGATAGGGTTGTCCTGCGCATACTCTTGCTGATACTCGTGCAGATATAAGCATATATACCACAGCTGGCGCAACTCCTACATCAAACTTCTCCATGGTTTGATGAAGAACGTTCAAAGGGTCGTTAGAGTCAATCTCTTTCAGTTCAGAAAGGGGTTGATGAAGAGAAACATCGCTCCTGGCTTTTTCGACAACATCTTTTGCTTGCTCTTCTGTAACCCCAAGCAGCTCTTCCCATGATTTAAGGGGAAATATTGATTCGAACCGAGGAAAAGAGGAGAGAATTCTTGCCTTTTGCTCGTCGGAAAGGGTTTGGAGGCGCTTCCTTCTATCAGGTAACGTCTCTTCTAGCCATGTTTTGGCCTCTTGAAACGTCTTTGTGAAGAGAAATCGGATCAGAGGTTCGGTAGCAACTTCATGGAGTGGTACATTGGAAATAGCCATGTCCAACATGGAAAAAGCCTCAGCAAGATACTGAGAAAAAACAGGATCTGCAGGATATTTTTTAAGTATTTCTAGCTTCTCTTCGCGATTGAGTCTTGAGGCAATTTCATAGATTTCGCTCTCTTCAACGTCTTCCCAAGCATCATCTGTGAGAGCAAAATACACCCGCTGTGCGCTCGATAATTCATAGTGCTGATTATATAGTGGTTTATCGCCCAAATAAGGATCAATAACACGTAGGATAAACTCCTGTTTTTCTTTCGTTGACAGAAGCTCTGTTATAAGGTCATTCGAAGGAGAAATCAATGCACCGAACCTATCGAAGAAAGTATCAACTCTTTTTTTATCGGAGAAAAATTGAATGATGTTTTTGTCGCAAAAAGATTGAGGCAATTCTGTTATGCCATGTATTTTCAGATGCTCTAGAAGAGAAGGGGATCCTCCCTTCAGTAGGTATTCTTGGGCGTAGCGATCCTCTTTAGAGGTGATAATCATTTGAAGACTTTGTTGAGGCAAAGGCAAGATTCTTTCCGAAAGAATTCCAATATATGCAGGGATGTCAAGAGCTCGTTGAAGTATCAGATTGCTCGCTTCGTTGTCACAGCCCTGCGCTTTCAAACGTTTAAGGGTAATTAACAGATCTAGTATGATATAGCTTTTTTCTAGATCGGAATAATCAAGAAAGAGGTACATCAATCGTTGAAATAACTGCGAAGAGGCCCCTTCGCGAAGAAGGTTTTGAAGTTCGTTTTGTACTGAGATTATGCTAAGTAGTAAGACAAGTCCTTCAAATTTAAAGTGATCTTCATTCATCTCTGTTAGAAAATTTTGAAGAGCGGAGTGTAGAGGTTCATGGGAAAGCTCGGACAGAGTATTTTCAAAAACCTTCTTTCCAATTGCTTGCCAGGAAAGAATCTGAGAAGGAGCATTTTGGGAAAAGGGCTCTAGAAACGCTGGCACTTGTTTACTGTCTGAATGATAGAAACAGGAGAAGCACAACAATTTAATACTTACCCACAAGTTTCCGGCATGCGGCATTCTGCTTACATAGGTATATAATTCTCTGATGAGTGGTCCGAAATGCTCAAAAAGCAGCTCTCGGTTTTTAGAATAGAGAGGAGAAATGGAGGCGCCTATCCCAAGATCCTCTAAAGGAGGTCTTTTCTCTATAAATCGAATCAATGCTATTTGGTCTTTGATGAGCTCTCGAGTTAATTTCCAGCATAGATTTAATGGCGTAGGGAGAGAAAAGACATCAATATTCAAATGGGAGAGTTCTTTCTCATGTGCGAAAATTCTTACAAGCTTAAGGTCTTTTTCCTTATCGTTCTGAATTTTTTCTTGGAGAAGGTTTGCTAAACGACCTCCTTCAAGAACATCCTGGGAGACATGCTCTTCCAAATAGGTCATTGCCTTTGTCATGGCTGTTTGGTAAAAACTTACAATTCCTTCTTCACAAATAGATTCTACTACACCATGAGCATAGGCGTTGTCACAAGAGAGAAGCTCTGGCAGGGGACAAAGAGGCTCATCTACTTTTTGCTTCTTATAAGGTAATTCGAAGAGGTTATCTGCTTCATGCGTGCTTTCTATTGTTCTTTTAGCGACTTCCTGTATTGAAGAGAGCCTTTTCATCTCATCACGGATAAGATGACGAAAGTTTCGAGAAAGTGATTGACAGACAGATAGTGTACTTAAGTGTAAGCGTATCTCATTAAGCGCTTCTCGTGCTTCCTGCACAGAGGCTGTAGGGTGTTGCAAAATTTCATGAATCCTCTCTACCTCTGCGGAAACTTTTCCTGAAGGGTTAATAGAGGGTTCTTGAGAAAGTTTCGTAAATTGATTGTAAAATTCTGAGGAGATCATAAAAGTTCACGGGAATTTTTTTTGTATATATATTAGCAAAC
>PMZB01000226.1 GCA_003170575.1 Chlamydiia bacterium
ATGTATTCAATGAAAATGCACCCTGAATTTTTAGATTTTTTTAAGTCATTTTACTACACAAATACCTACCTTCCTCCTGTAGATTTAAGCGAACAGGTTATGTCAAAACAATTGTTGGATAATGAAGACAAAAAAACGGCCGATGTAGCCAAAAAATTAATCTCTGACCCAGAGGTTCAAAAAATCTTCTCTGAGCCCTTAACGTTTGACTTTCCAACCATTCGCCAAAAGAACAAAATTTTGCAAAATCATGGATTTAGAATACTTGCAAAAAAAACAAATCCCTATACGCGTTCCAATGAACCTTTTTATAGCGTTCTTGAACATCCGCAGCTTCCTGGATGGGTGATCAAATTAGGAACTAGAAGGATTCCAAAAGATCAACTTACAAAAGGCCCAACAAATCTCATAAATGAAATGGCTCAATTTAGCAAGGATGATAGCTTGCTCAGAATTGCGATGGCGAATCGGATCAGAGATATAGCTATGAAGGAAAATATTGAACTCATTGTTCCCGGAAAAAAATTCGTGCATTTTGCTGCAGCCGACAAGCCTTCGAGGAGCTATTTCATTGTGAGCGAAAAGCTTCCTCTCTTAAGTGCTCAAGATACTTTTCTAGCTATTCAGAAAATGACCGATCAACAGCAATCAGAGTTGGCCCATAAGCTGGTCACACTGATCCAAAAGGCAGGCGTAGTTGACGCTACCCTCAGTAATTTTCGTCTGACACCCCAAGGCAAACTCGCAATCATAGACACTGAACCAGCTGGATTGATGGTAAAAGAAAACAAGAGTTGGTGGAATCGACTTTTCACTCCACGAGGAGCAAGTCTTGAAAAATGTGGACGAATCGGCATGCGTTTATTGTTCGAAGAGACGCACGACAGGAGAATATCGATAGACCCAAACCTTAAGCCTAATGCTTTTGAACAAGAGGTTTATAAGGAATATGAGAAGAATAAAGAACCAACTCTTTCCCAGTGGAAAATAGCACTGAGTGTGGCAAGCTGCGGCATTTTCGCCTTAATAGTCGGTATAGCCAGTTTGGTTAAAGTGTATCAGCTCCACAGAACCTTTGGAAAAATCCATGCCTTACCGGATGCACATCCAAAATGGGCCTCCCTTGTAAGACAAGTGTTTTCCGATATCGAGGGAGTCCCCTATGTGGGTACTCCTATCATTTGAACGTCATTTACCAGGGACTCAAGTCGCAGGCATCTCCTGGCATCCAGTGAGCATCATGTCCTTTCCACTTTACCGTACAGCCAATGGGGTTTGTCAAAGGCACACGCACAGATTTTTTAGCGAGCAGATCTTCAAGTGCTTGGTCAACATAGTTGGGGGAGCTTCTATCCGGATGGAGCGGGTCATCAAGCTCACAGCCGCAGTAGACAAGGCGTCTCTTTGCATCAAAAATGTAAAAATGGGGGGTACGCAGTGCTCCGTAGCTCCTAGCTACATCCTGAGTTGGGTCAACAAGATACACCCATGGGAATTTGTGGAGTTTCATCCTCTTAACCATATGCTCAAAGGAATCTTCTTCGTAAAGCTCTGGTGTATTGGAGTTAATGGCAACAAACGAAACCCCTTTGTCTTTATATTTCAAAGCAATTTTTCTTGTGGTTTCATCTGATGCAATGACATAGGGACAATGATTGCAAGTGAAGAAAATAACAAGAATAGGCGAATCGGCAAAACTCTTCAGAGAATATTTTTTGCCATCGGTTCCTGTCAGGGAAAAATCAGGAGCTTTTGCTTTTAAAGGCAGTGTGAAAGGCATACGTTCCTCCTATTTAATCTTTACCAAGAAGAAAAATGGGATCGAAGCAAACTGGGCAAGGAGCGAAAAAGCAACAAGAAATGGAATGGAAACATCATAGGAGATGCCAATAATAGCGCTTCCCACAGCCCAGAAAGCCCCAAACACAAAATTGAGGACGCCATAGGCAGAGCCTCTTTTTTCAGAGGAAACAAGATAGGGAATAACCGCACGCATAATTGACTCTTGAGATCCCATGCCAATCCCCCACAGGATCATGCCCAAAAGCAAAAAGTAAAAATTCCCAAAAAACACACAGGGGGCAAATAAGGCTGAAATGATGGTTGCTCCAATAAGAGCTGAGATTCCTTTCATATCAAAAAGCCGCCCCATGATAAGGGCTGCAAGCCCATCTACAGCCATGGCAATAGAATAAAGGATGGGAATCCACACAGGAGAGAGAGCTGCGGTCTTTTGGAGATGATACGCAATCAATGCAAAATCAACATACCCTGCTCCCACAAGCCCCACAGCGAGTAAGTACATCCAATAGGTTTTAGTAAACCCTTTTGTTTCAAGACGAAAAGATCGCGGCTCCATTTCTTGGGGACGAGGGAAGGTAAACTGTGCAATGAAAAGGGTGGCAAGAGCAAGAATTGCAGGAATCAAAAGAAAGGCAAAACTTATTTGGTAGCTATACTTGAACATCAAAAGTGCAGAGATGAAAAGTGGGCCTAAGATCGCTCCAATCTGATCCATTGCCTCATGAATACCAAACCCCCACCCACGACCTACATCTTTAGTAGCATAGGAGAGCATCGTGTCTCGTGCAGGAACACGAATCGCTTTACCAAATCGTTCTAGAATAATTAAGAGAGCTGCAACCTTCCAGTTCCACGCTAGGGCTAGAAGTGGAACAGCAAGCAAATTGATTGCATATCCAACAATGGTAAGTGTCCAATACTTTTGGGTTTTGTCGCTAATTAACCCTGAAACGATCCTGAAGCCTGATCCAACAAATTCGGAAAAACCAACGACAATCCCAACAACCGCCCCGCTTGCCCCAAGGATCGAAAGATACGGCCCTACAATCGATCGCGAACCCTCATAGGTAATGTCCGCAAATAAACTCACTACCCCTAGCAACAAAATGAAGAGCAAGCCCCGATTTTTCATGCTTTTTCCTTTCCCTAATATCCAACTTTTTATACCAACCACTGATTTTCGTTACGAGTACGAATATATGGAATTTTTTCAAGTTCGACTTATTCACCGAGTTATATACAATCATCCACAAACATAGCTAAAAAATCATAAGGAGAAAAATAACATGTCATATGAACCAATGTTCCATATTCAAAGACGTTTGAGCTTTGCGCAAGCCATCCCAATCGTTGGTCCACTTATCTTCTCCCCCATGAAGGCAATGGTAAGCACTGCCCAAATAATTGCCGGTATTGCAGGAAGTATCATTTTCTCACTAGGGTTTTGCCTAACAGAAAGTCCTGCTTCCCGTGAAGGGCTTAAGAATTCCGGCATACATGTGATGATGGGACTTACAAGCCTTTCCTATAGTGCTGTAAATTTTTTTAGTTATGGAATAATTGGATTTACTATGGAGTATATTTTTCTCCCCGTAATGGTTCCGATACGATAATTTGAGGCATTTTATGGCATTTTTAAATAATATTCACTGTAACCCATTTGAACTTCAAACAGCACGGTCCCAGTGGACGAATACTGAGCAGAACTTTCCTCTTCGCGTACTACGCTCATGCAGTGGAGCTGTATATGATATCTTCATTAAAAACCCCTATGAACTCTCTATTGGAAATGGAAAGCGCCTGTTTAGCTCTCAAAATACATATACAAAAATTGAGAAGGCAGCAGGATGTGTCATTATCCTTTTAGGAACACTCTATTCAATCATTTTAGCTGGAGCCGCAACAGCTCTTGCAGGCAAAGGGATTACAGCTGCTGGCGCAGGGATCGGTATTTCTCAAATCACAACACTTGGGAAATGCATTACATCTCTAGGTGAAAGGATCTTTCTTACAGGAGCAGTCCCGCTTTACGGCGGATTTTATGTACTTCCTCACAAAATCTTCCAACTCTCCTCACACGTTATTTGCAAAGCCGCAAATTCTATCCTAAAAATAAGCACTAAGTATCTTAGATTTCTGTCAGACAAAATTGAGATTGTTGCCGACTGGATATTTTCTCACGCCCTCCTTCCTCTATGGAATAAAGTTCTTAACCCCATTATAAAACTACTAAATTTTCCCAAGGTCTTCTCAACTATTTCCAAGATTCTAGAGTTTACCGCAAATAAGATTGGGAAGGTAGTTGATTGGGAATTCAACCATCTTCTACTCCCTTTTACTGACAAGGTTACTGTTCCAGTTTTGGACAAAGTTTTTACAGCAATAGAGTGGGCTCTGGATACTACCATAGATGTTTTTCAACTAGTCTACACAAAAGTAGAAATTGTAGCCCGCTTGGCATTCAACTCAATCTTAGCACCGCTCTGGAGTAAAATTCTTGTTCCTGCGTGGGACGCCCTAGCAAATAGTTTCTTTATTCCCATGAGCTCCTCTATTGTCAAAACCATTACTTTTGTTGGCAATTTTTCATACAAAGTTGTAAACAATGTAGCGGAGTCTGCTGGAATCATATTCAAAAAGATAATTCTCCAGCATGTCTAAGCACCGCGAGAGAAGTAGAAAAACTATTTTATTTTTGATTGGATTCAACTATGACCACAACCGTCGATAACACAAAAGCCTCCTATACACCCATGATGGCTCAATGGGCAACATGTAAAGACAAAGTGGGAGATGCGCTTCTCTTATTTCGTCTGGGAGATTTTTACGAAGCATTTGGGGAAGATGCCTCTACAGTATCCCAAGTTCTTGAGCTTACGCTTACGAAAAGACAAAATGTGCCGATGTGCGGAATCCCCTGGCATGCCAGCGACTCCTACGTAGACAAGCTTTTGCTCAAAGGATACTCAGTTGCTATTGCAGAACAGGTCGCCGCGGATACTGAAGGCAAAGCACTCATGGAGCGGCGTGTTGTGCGGATCTTAACTCCCGCCACAACCATGAGGTCCGCGCTTTTGCAAGACTCCTTTCTTTCACTTTTTGCATCAGTTGCACGTGAAGGAGATACTTGGGGAGTTGCACTCGTAGATGTAACCACAGCACTTTTTCAGGTATTTGAAACAACTATCAAAGCTGAACTAATCCAAGAGCTTATTCGGCTTCAGCCAAAAGAGCTTCTTTGCAGTACAAGTTTTGCGGCGCATGAGGCTGATCTTATTCAAGACTTGCAAAAAGCAATTCCTCTAAAAAAAATAACAGCCCCATCGTGGATTTTTGAAGAAAAAGCTGCAACCAAGGTGCTAGAGAATCATTTTGGCGTACTTTCTCTTGAAGGGTTAGCTCTTGCAGAAAAAAAAGCAGCGACGTCAGCTGCAGGCGCGCTTCTCTCCCATTTAAAAGAGACCCTTCTCGCCCCAGTTTCGCACCTGAAAGGCATTGCCTGCCTGTCTTTTAAAAAGACGATGCAGCTTGATCGGCCAACCCTCACTAATCTGGAAATATTTGAAACCACATCCCACGCACAGGGTGCTCTTAGCCTGTTTTCCCTTCTTAACAAAACCCGCACTCCTATGGGCGCACGACTGCTCAGAACCTTTCTGATCAGCCCGCTTCTTTGCGTTGACGAAATTACAGCCCGCCAAGATATCGTGAAGGCTTTTTTCTCATTTATACAAAAAACACCCTCCCAATTTACCCATGCAGAACAAGCTCTCAGCGGCATCAAGGATTTAGAACGCCTTATCCTGCGCATTCAAACAGGAAGCGCAGGCCCAAGGGAAATCCTGTTTCTGGCGCACTCTCTATCCCATATCTCTTCCCTTAAAAACGCTCTTTCTTCTGTTTCGCATAAGAATCTCTCAGAAAAAGCAGCCTCAATGCCTCACTTTTTGGAACTTATCACTCTTATTACAAAGACTCTCTCAGATGAACCACCGCTTCGTATTACCGATGGCGGAGCTATTAGAGAAGGCGTTCACCCTGAGCTAGATGAGCTACGCAACATTAAAAACTCAAACCAGGAGTGGCTCATTACCTACCAAAACTCTTTGCGAGAAGAGCTCGGCATAAAAACGCTTCGTGTCGGCTATACACGGGTATTTGGTTTTTATATTGAAGTAAGCCGCGGCCAAGCAGACAAAATCCCTGCTTCCTTCCACAGAAGGCAAACGCTCACGAACGCTGAGCGGTATATCTCAGAAGAGTTGAAAGTATATGAAGAAAAGGTGCTCACAGCTGAAAAGCGGATTGAAAGCCTTGAAGCAATAATTTTTGAAGAGCTTAAAGAAAAAGTCATCTCCTTTGCCCAGGAGGTTTTGAGCGCAGCAAAATGCATAGGAGAGTTTGACACATACCTTTCATTAGCCTCAGCCGCGCATGCAAATAACTATACCTGCCCACAGGTTGTTGAAGAGCCAGTGTTTGAAGTTATCGATGGGCGCCACCCAATAGCTGAAAAACAAATGGGCGCATCGCTTTTCGTACCAAATGATGTACACCTTCATGCCAAGGGGGCCTCACTCCTTCTCATAACTGGCCCAAACATGGCTGGAAAGTCTACATTTGTACGCCAGGCAGCTCTTCTTGCAATCATGACCCAGATTGGCTCCTTTGTCCCGGCGAAAAAAGCGACCATTGGCATTGTTGACAGAGTGTTTAGCCGCATAGGCGCAAGCGATGATCTATTTAGAGGACAATCTACCTTTATGGTGGAGATGGCAGAAACAGCAAGCATTTTGAATCAAGCAACTTCCCGCTCGCTCATCTTGCTTGATGAGATTGGCCGCGGCACAAGTACTTATGATGGCATTTCCATTGCATGGGCTGTTGTCGAGTATCTTCTTCGCAACATCAAAGAAAATCCCAGAACGCTTTTTGCCACACACTATTATGAGCTCACAGCTTTGGAGAATGAATATAGCGCACTTAAAAACATGAATGTGGCAGTGTCAGAAGAGGAAAGCGGAGTGAGATTTCTGTACAAAGTAATCCCAGGAAAAACAGATAGAAGTTATGGGATTTTTGTAGCAAAACTTGCTGGACTGCCCGCACACGTTATCCAAAGGGCAGAAACTATATTGGTACAGCTTGAGCAACAAAAAAGAGGCAAGAAACTCAGCCAAAGTTTCCAGCCAGAACTCTTCACCTTATCCAAAAACAACGTTAACAATCAAAAAGAAAATCTTGCATGTTATGATTTTTTAAAGAATTTAGATCTTGTAAAAACCTCTCCTCTTGAGTGTTTCACAAAGCTTATAAAGTTCAAAAGCACACTCGCCTAGTAAAATTTATTCGCATCCTAAAAAAAAATTGTTGACAAATGTTTTATTTTATGAGATTTATTAAAGAGTCCATGAAAATCATAAGGAGGTTAACCATGGTAAAGAAAGCAACAGCGAAACCAAGAGCAAAAAAAATGATGAAAAAGTGCGTATGCCGCACATGCTCAACAAAAAAAGTGGTCAAAAAACGTAAATAATATTATTTAACAACATTTGAAGACTGTATATCTTCTTATG
>PMZB01000316.1 GCA_003170575.1 Chlamydiia bacterium
AACTCCTTATTTTTGATTGTTTTTTTTTAATTTATTACGGGAAATGATAGACCATTAGATTTGTAATATGCAACAATTCTAGAAACTAAGGGATTGTTTGAATCTGATCTATCCAATGATGAAAGAACTTTTTAGACCATGTTCTTTTAATAGCCTCCTGGTCCCGTACAAAGTGAATTATGTCATTCATAGCAGCGGAGACATCCAGCTGATCAATACGTTCTTTTGCAAGTTTGAGAAAGGTAGCACGGGTAAGAGGAACCTTTTCTCCGCTTAATTTTGAAAACAGAGAAAGATCAAGAGGGATTTTTTTTCGAATAAACCATACGGCATCATACCAATCTCGCCCCTTCACACGACTTTTCCATGCTCGAAATAAGGCTGCCCGCATTTTGCACACAAAAAGACACTTCTCATCTACACATCGAACAGATACTGGAACTGGCTGTGATAGAAATTTTTGTTCGCAGGAGTATTTCATGGGAGGATCTGTATCTATCTCCACCTTGATGCGAATCAAAGATTCGGAGTGAATTCCCTTCACCAGGTCAGAGTGGACGCCAATTTTCAAAAGTTCTTGAACAGTAGGCGTTTTAAGAAAAGCCGATTTTATGGCTGTCTGATCCTTTTTTGCTTTTTCTTCAAAAGACACGTCAAATCCAAAGGACGACAGTTCATTTTGAACCGCTTGAGCATAGGGTTTCCATGTCCAATCAGGGTTGGGGGTTAGCAGCGTGAAATCAAGATCTTCAGAGAAGCGGTCAAGGTCAAAAAAGATACGAAGAGCAGTACCACCATAAAAAGCTGCATGCTCAAAAAATTTCCCGCGCCATAAACCAACAAGAGTTATCTCTTGAAGTATTTCACGAAGCGCTTGTTCATGTTCTCGAAGCGTACGACACTCGTACCTTGCAAGCATCTGCTTGATTGCGTTATTCATCTAATCCTTACATTGTAGGAGGTATTCGAGCGCACTATGCGGTCGCGCTAAATAGATTTCCTTCAGTAGCTCATAATCAAGACTGTTTAGGTCTTCTTCTTCAATTCGTAGGTCTTCAAATATGATTTCTTTGATTTGTTTTTTCGACGAAATTCTTCCTCTTCGCAAAACTAATAAATCTGCCAATGCTTTTTCCTTAGTCGCTACTAATGCCGCTTGGGTCTTCGAAACGTTGATAAGAGTAACACCAACAAAGAAAACTTGCTGAGGCAGATGATCGTAGGTAAAAAGACCAAGACCAGTCTTAAATTCACGAGAGCGCTGAGTAGTTACGCTCGTCACGGTTGTCACCTTTTCAGGAATCAAACGGTAATATTGACAAGCCCACTCTAGAGAAACATAGGATGGCCCATATATCATGTTAGCCAGGACTTCTGGGGAATAGGGACGTCGAGCAAAATTCTTCCCAAATATATAAATCCCTCTTTTTACACGGACCAACCCGCCTATCTTCAACAGATGGTGTAACTTTACTCGAGGATTTTTATATACTTTGAGAGCATCAACAACAAAGCCATACTCTAATTCTTCATTCGGCGCTTTCTCGCGCAGTAGAGATAACCCTGGATCTATCCCTGTGGACCTTCTCATTTTTCACCTTTATGTTAACATAACACTAACATACTGGTATTTTTTGACACAATAAAAAAACAGTTCGTCCGTCAGGATCTGTGCAAAGAAAGGTACCCGTGAGGAGGGGTTGTTTTACACCGCTCATCTTTTCGGACCACCAGCGAAAAGCCTTGTTAAATTGCCCTGGAGGCAGCTCCAGATAAAGAAGACTTTGTGGTGTAACTTCCACGTTGGAGGCAATAAAGGAGAGAGAAACTCCTTCCCAGAAAAAGGTAGCTCTTCCTCCCTCAATCTGAGGGGTAACTCCTGTAAGTTTGCGATAAAAGTCGCACGTCTTCTCAAAAGAAAAGGTTGGTTCAACAACTTTTTGAAGACTGATGCCAGGGTGCTGAAGGGTGGCTTCAGAAAAAAGCTGCGCTACAAGCTCTGGCCGCCTTCGCTGAGTGATGCGAAGAGCTTCTGCCTCACGCCAAAGGGCAATTTTTTCGTGATCACCTGAGAGGAGCACTTCAGGAACTCTCATCCCTTCAAACTCGCGCGGGAGCGTGTACTGAGGAGCCTCCAAGATCCCTTTCTCAAAAGAGTCTGAGGCAGCAGCTTCCTCATGACCCAACACGCCAGGGATGTATCGAGAAATCACATCAATCAGCACAAGCGCAGCGAGACATCCATTTGTAAGCACATAATCGCCAATACTTACCTCTAGATCAACACTGCTTTGTATCGCACGTTCATCAATGCCCTCATAATGGCCGCAGAGCAAGATAAGATGGGTCTCTTTACGCAATTCTTTTGCTAAAGAAGGAGTCAGGAGAGTTCCACGAGGGCTGAGATACACAACTTTGGAAGAAGGTTTTTTACATGAACTTATGGCGGAAATAACAGGCTCCGCCATCATCACCATGCCAGGACCGCCCCCAAAGGGGCGGTCATCAACTCTACCATCTTTGCGCGTGGAAAAGGATCTGATATCAACAGTTGATACTTTAATAAGACCTTTTTCAACAGCACGCCGCAAGATACTTTCTTGAAGCGGCCCCTCAATATAGCGAGGGAAAAGAGAAAGTACCTCAAAATGCATATATACCTTTCTTATTCAAGAAGAGGTATAACTGTAAAAGTTATTCCTGTACGATCCCTAAGGCCAGCATACTCTCTTCGATGTTTGTGCGGAATATGAAAGCCTATCCCTCGTTGCGATCCTTTCTTTTTGACAAAAGAACAAAAATACAGTTACTCTTGCTTTCGCAATTTTTACAAAAAATAAAGGAGCAGTATATGTGCATGATAACCCAAGTAAATTCATCTGAGGAGATACCGCAATTTTGGAAAGAAGGAAGAAAAAAGAATAACGCTATTCGTTATAGTGCTATAGGGGGATGGGACATACAAAGCGTCACATATGAAAGAGATCTTTCTCCGACGGAGCTAAGGGTAAATTATATTGGGGGATCAATAGCTTTTACTGCAACGTTGGGTAATTTTAGAGGGTGGGGGAGTGAAATAACTAAACATCTGCTTCACAACACAACAGAGACAAAAACTTTCTACATAATATTAAAAGGATGGAAACAGGGCCAAAGCATCCCTGTTTCAGAAACTGAATAATAAGCCAAAGTACTCGCTCCCATATCCCACAGAGGAATATGGGAGGATTGTCTTACTTCCCCGCAACCCAGCGTAAGAAGCCAAGTACTTTTAGGTTTTTCCCTCGTGATGCGCCTTGCTTTTTGACAAAATCAGCTACAGTGCAGGTATCATCTCTGATGTACTTTTGCCGGGTAAGACATGAAAGGTCAAAGAATGCGTTCAGCTTGCCTTCCAAAATCTTTTCCATGATATGAGCAGGCTTGCCTTGTACTTGAACCTTGGCAATCTCTTTCTCGTTAGCAATTACTTCTTGAGACACGCTCTCCGGAGAAAGATACTCAGGCGCCACTGCAGCTACGTGCATGCCAATGTCGCGCGCTAGGGCCTCTTCTCCTGGCCCCTCTAACACAACAGCGGTAAGGAGCTTGCCGCCAAGGTGGGAATAGATGCCTATAGACTGATCAGGCTTCTTGGGAAACAGTTCAAGGCGCCGCACGACGATATTTTCCCCAATTGTCTGAATGAGAAGCGATCGGAACTGGTCCACTGTGATCTGAGGATCTTTTGAATATGGCTGTTGCATAAAAGCTTCCACTGAAGCAGGTTTGGTTTTGGCTGCTTCCTCGGCAATATTTTTGCAAAACTCTCTAAACTTCTCGTTCTGCACAACAAAGTCTGTCTCTGCATCCACTTCAACAACAGCAATAACATCTCCTGCCTCATGCGCAAGCACCATTCCTTCTTTGGTAAGCCGGCCCTCTTTTTTCACAGCCGAAGTCATGCCAGCTTTTCGCAAGATAGAAATAGCCTCTTCAATATTGCCATGAGCCTGATCTAGTGCTTCTTTACATTTTGCCATGCCAACACCGGTGCGATCACGCAATTCTTTTACAAGTGCTGGTGTAACTACTGTAGTATTCATTTAAGCCTCCTCTACAGCTGGATCTGCTTGTTTGAATACAGCAGCCATCTCTTCTGTTTCCTCTTTCGATTCTTCTTTAGAACCCATAAGCTGAAGCTCTGTTTTCTTTTCCACAATGCTATCAGCAAGGGCTTGAATAATAAGCTTCACACTCTTCTGTGCATCATCGTTTGCCGGGATGACATAATCGATAGGATCAGGATCAGCATTTGTATCCACAATAGCCATCACAGGAATGCCAAGCTTTCTGGCTTCAGCCACAGCAAGATGCTCTTGCCCTGGATCTACTACAACAACCAGCCCTGGAGGCTTTCTCATAGCACGCACACCAGAAAGATTTCTATCGAGCTTTAGCCGATATTTGGAAAGAAGAGAGAGCTCTTTTTTGGTAAACCCATCTCCACCAGCAGCAATGCGCTTTTCAATCCGGTCCAACTTTTTTACTGATTGTCGAATTGTGGAAAGGTTTGTAAGCATGCCCCCAAGCCATCTTTCTGACACATACAGCTCTCCGCATCGTTCTGCTTCTTCGCGCACAATGAGTTTCGCAGCCTTTTTTGTCCCTACAAACAAGATAGAGCGTCTATTCTCTACTATGTCCTGAACAACTTTGCATGCAATGCGCAGCTGCTGCAGTGTTTTAGAAAGGTCAATGATGTGAACACCACTTTTTTCCCCGAAAATGTACACGCGCATCTTCGGATTCCATCTACGTGTCAGGTGGCCAAAATGTGCCCCTGCATCTGCCAGATCTTTGATAGTTACAGGAAAATCTGAACTTTGTTCTTTTTTATCCAAGCTTTGTCCCTTTATGTTGACGACGGCATCCTCAGGGCTCTGCCTTTTTGGCAGTGATTCAAAGCTAAGTTTTCTCTCTGGAAAAAGTTAATCTCGAGCCACTACTTTGTCGTGTTGCAGCGTCAACCCGCGAAGGGGTTGACTGCTTCGCACTCCTCGTATTGACCCGATCTGAACTTTTCCAGAAAGAAAACCCAGCTTTGAATCACTGCCTTCTGGGCAAAGATGAAGATTTCAGTCTTGGTTGTTTTCCGCATTTTTTACGCGGCGGAGAGAGTATATATGAAACTGAAGGAACAGGCAAGAGGCATTCCCATTGTGATTTTTTAGAGGAGAAGAAGGAAAAGCGCCTGATCAGAATCGAACTGACACTAGTAGCTTGGAAGGCTACAGTTCTACCATTGAACTACAGGCGCAAAAGAAAACAGTATCCTGATAAAGCCACTTTTTTTCAACAAGCCAATTCTGGGGGAATTCTGGGGGAGTGGTCCCACCTTGTCGCAAGATACTGTTCTTATACAGCGAAACGTCATATTTTTTCCCAAAGCGACTGCACTGAAGAGAATTTGACAAAGAAAAAATAACATAACGATTCGATCGGATAAGCAACCATTGATCTGTTGATCGATCATTCCTCTTCCGTAGCGAGCTTTCGGACGTCGTCACGATCGTCAACATCCCAACAGTCAAAGCTCTCGAATCGTTTAACTTATTTATTTCCCAGTCCCTAAAGCAAGCCAGTCCGTCATGATTTTGGCTTCTTCTTGGAGAGTACTTGTATCTGCGGGATGCAGGAGTATGCCAAAATTCTGTTCATTACATATATACTGCTTTACATCACTGTTTCGAGCACTTCTTGAGAAAATGACAAACTCATAATCGTTCGTTCCATCAACATAGGTCAATTTGTCAATGCAATCAGATCTCACAAGATACGTACAATGCACTACAGGCTCTTCAAAGGTTCCTACTTTCTCTTTATGCAAGATCATTGCGTAGTCAGGATGGCTCTTAAAATAGCCGTTTTGTGAGATATCACAGAAAAAGTTGCTGTACATATCCTGAGGGTTTGGAATAGCTTTGAGCATAGGAGCTATGATCGGCTTGTCTTTCATCACCAGTTCCTTGAGCGTGCAAGGAGTAATAAAGTTGTCGCAATCTACCACGAAATAATAATCACACCCATATGCCTTTGCCTGACTCATGCTCTTGTTTCTAATGGCTCCTAGCACCTTAAATCGTACTGCATTCCAGTCGTGAGGGTTTGTTTGGGCAAGAGACTGCACTTGGTGGCTATCAAAAATAATTTCTTTATATTCTCCCTTTTTGGTTTTAGCCCATTCCTCGAGTATCTTTTCTGTTTCATCCGCGTTATTGTTCGTGTTGATGTAAACAGTGATCAGCTTCTTGTTGTATTCAAGAGCATTAATACACTGCAAAAAATAGGGTAAAACGTGCGCCTTGTTTCTCGCCAAAATGGCAAGCAGCACAGTCTTATTTGGCAGATCACTTACCGCTTCTTCACCACCAAAAGCAGGTAAGAACCAGGCCCACATAGCAACCAGCACCACCCATATTTTCATAAATTGCCTCCGCTAAAAAACCGAGAAGAGTGTACCACCTTTTGATTTTTTGGGAATATTTTTACTGAAAAACGTCCTTTTATTGTTTTCGAAACTGCCGCCTCGGGCAAGTCCCTTCGGATAAAAGTTTTTACTCTATTTTTCTGATGGAATAGGGCAATAAAGACCCATCTTCTTCTTAGCCTCCTCCTCAGCACTGAAAATTCTCTGAAACCCTAATTTACTTGTTGCTGCTGCTAAAGAAGCTGTGATTTCCTTGCCTACTTTCAAGCCTTTATAAGAGTCTTTGCTTGGTGAAAGTTCTGAAATAGGTACCCATTCTGCTTGAAGAATCTCTTCTTTAGGCGGGACTAATTCTGTTTTGCTAATGTCGTCAATAAAATATGCCCAAATTTGTGAAACTGCTGGAGCTACACGATTGCGAAGGAATTCCATTTGACCCACTAATACAGGCTGTGGAATTTCCCCCCTCGATTTTAAATCCACCCTCTTCTTGTGCTTCACGTATAGCTGTATCGCGAGGAGAGCGATCGCGAATAGGATCAGGACTTCCACCAGGAATGTTCCAAGCACCCTTACGGCCCTTACTTTCAACAAGCAGTACTTTCTGAGCGACCTGATCTATAATAAGCGCCAATCCTCCCGCACTGTATGTAGCTCCAAAAGGAACGGTACAGGGTTTATCTGGATTTAGCCACTTCCAGAAGTGTAGTTTTTTATTTATCTCGTCTTTGATCAGGTTTCCGCTCTCAGGATCTCCAATTTTAAATGAATCTGGGAGAACAGAACTTATTTCTTTCAAAGTTACTGGCATATCGAAATCTACCATAAGAAAATTAAAGGTAGTTTCCTCCTCCACACGCTTGAGATCAGACAAAGACCTTGTGATGCCCGCGGCTAAATCTTCAATAGCCCTGGGAACTCTCAACATCTTATCAGCAGGAATTTGTTTTACCTCGAGATGACATCCCTGATATGAGTCTGTATTGATTAACCAGTCTCCTTCAGTTACCACTTGTCCCGGAATCGAATAATTATAGGTTTTGTCCTCAGGATCGCTTACTGTAGCTTCTGGAGAACATTCACAAACTGTCGCAAAAAAGCGGCTGATTTCAGCTGGAACGTTAAAGTGAGGACTTTCTTGAACTGCCATATAAAATTCCCCTAAATATTAGATTTTATTCTAAGAAACACAGGGCTTTGCCCTGTGTTTCTTTTTTGTTTAGAGGGTATCCAAGATTTTTTGGAGATCTGTGGGAACTTTTTCATGTCCTCCATGAATCTCTTCTGCTTTATCTTGAACTTGCTTTTTAGTCACAGTTGGAATTACGCCATTGGCTTTGTCTAAGACATACTGCCTCGCAAACTTTTCGTAAAAATCTCCGTTCCATAGATCAACCATATCATCAGAAAGTTTATGATTTCTACGATCGCGTAGGTGGGAATCAACCGTAAACGTATGAGCTGCCAACTCATGCCCAATTTGTAATTCAAGAGGGTATCCAATCTGAGGCAGAAACGCATGTACATATTGGGTAATATCAGTATATTTCCCCTCTTTCATAAAGTATTCAAAAGGACGTGTTTCCGTGCCTTTAATACAAAGTGCGCCACCAAGCTCGAGTACTTTTTTTTGAACATAATCGACTTTCGATAGAATCTCAGTAACAGGACAGTTAACACGTCCTGCGACGAAGTCAGAAACAACCTTAAATCCATGCCCATACGGAGGCCGTGCTGGATTCTCTGGTATCTCCTTCTGTAGAATTCTAGTATTTGTTTTACATGTTCGAAAATTTATGGAAAGCTCTGGAAAAATCTGTCGTACGACTTGCTGCTGATTAAAGGCATCATCAAGGACATTTTGATTAATCAGGGGCCATGTGCTTTTCCATTTTTCATCACCCCACTTTCTTTCATCTAGTCCAAGCTCACTAACAGTTTGGGCTATAGCAGACTTAAAAGAAGCTATCTCACCTATTGTACTCATACTATTCTCCTTATAATAACGTTAACAAAAGTTGCTC
>PMZB01000275.1 GCA_003170575.1 Chlamydiia bacterium
ATTTCATAGAGTCATGACCGATTGTCCAAAAAAGGTTTGTTCTTTCTGGTGTACACTTTATGAAAACTTTTGTTGCATCTCTCTTATTTTTTATTTTGTATACAAGTGCTTCATTTCTATATCTCTCCTCTTTCATGCCTTTTAATGAAGTTTTTTTCACAAGTTTGGCAGCTCTTGTGGGAATGGGAGTACTTGTCACCTATGCGATCAAGTTTTTCGCGCAAAATTTTTCTGCGCTTCAACTTGTAACAACATTACTCTCTTTAGTGGTTGGGTCAATTGTTGCAGCCATCATCATCCTGTGCGGACGAGTTGTTTTTGGAGGGCTAGCTATCCCTGCGCCAATTGAGATTTTTCTACGTTTTCTCCTTCCCTTCACAACAACAGTGCTTGCATTTTTTAGCTTACGATACGTTTTCGACTCGTTCTCGCTAAGGCGCAGCGGCGCAACAGACGACGAGAACTCTGAAGAATCCTCTAAGAAGGTTTTCCTACCTGATCTTGAAGCGCTTGAAGATGGAAGGCTGGTTGACCTTGCTCGTACAGGGCTTTTTGACAACCAAATCGTGATTCCATCCTTTCTTCAAAAGGAGATCAAGATTCTTGCAGAAAGTACAGATGAAACGACCAAGATGCGCGGTAAAAAGGCCCTAGAATCATTCAAAAGGCTAGAAGCGTTTCAGAAAATTTCCAACAAATCCAAAGAGATCACTATCCCTGAAACTGTTGATATTTCAGAAAAGATCCTTCGAACTGCCAGAGCGCTTGGCGCAACAATTATCACAAGCGAGTTTTTACCTCTGCGTGTGGATGCTGAGCCTGGTCTTTATCTTGCAATTGATTCTATTGCAAATGCTCTTCGCCCCCCGATTCCCCGAGGCGAGTTTTTGCTCATTAAAATTCAACGTCTTGGGAAAGAGCCAAAACAAGGAATTGGGTATCTTGACGATGGCACTATGGTAGTAGTAAATGGCGGCGGAGATCATCTTGGCAAAACCGTGAAGACCCAAGTGCTGTCGCAGAAATATTCTTCCTCCGGGAAAATAGTGTTCTGTAACGTGCGTGAGGAAGATGCAGAGGATCACACCTCTAGTTTCTCCTACACGACAACCGGCGTTGGGTAATGGAAGTTGTAGGAATTGGGTGCGACATTATTGAGATTGAGAGAATAAGGCTGTCAATCTCTAGGCAGCCACATTTCATGGAACATATTCTCACCCCTTCTGAGCTTGTACTTGCCTCCAGGTTGCATGATCAAACACAATTTGTAGCTGGAAGGTTTGTCGCAAAAGAAGCTCTCTCCAAAGCATTGGGCTGCGGAATAGGAAGTCAATTCTCGTGGCAGAGTGCATCAATCCTCAATGACAGCGCAGGCAAGCCTTATGTTGAATGGGACATTGATGTAAAAAGCCTTTTCGGCGTTACTACAACCTTAATCTCCATCTCCCATTCAAAAACAATCGCGATGGCATATGCGCTTCTTATGTAGGAAGTGTATCAGGAGTAATCCTGAAGGAAGCGTCTTCCGTATCTTCTCGAGTCCATTTAATAAAACGCGTATCGTGTGATCCATATTTGTCATCCTTCCTAACAGTAGCGGCAGCTTTGCAAAAATCATTGTAAAGCGATCTCCAGCTACTTTGGAGAGTGCCTTCTTTATAAAATTTTGCCGCATATTCGTTGTAAATAGCTATTTGCTCCGGGGTTAAATCGGGGTGAGGATCCCAAACGCTGGAAGGGCCTGGATAGAGATATTGAGGCTGCTCTCTTGGATTTGCTTTGTACAAATAGCCACTCCTTATCGTTTGGTGATAGAGACATGGAACGGAAAAAAACGTTCTGTACGCATATGAATCTTGTTCATATAGAGCCTCACATGATGTCCGCTGCGTCCTCCACCAACGAGCAAGGTATTTTGTAAATGATGGCATATCATGCAAAGTAAGCTGACTGATCACATAGCTTATCTTTATCAACCCATCAGCAACTTTTTGAACCTTTTCGCTTTCCCATGGATTAGGTACTTGCCCGGCTTCTCGCACTGTTTTTTCAAGCTTTTCATAATACAAATCCTCCAAAGTGATAAGCTTTGGAATAGCTGGATTTGTCGACTGATACTTATTAAACCACCTGCTTCCTCCAATATATGTGGAGCCAATGGTTGGGTGATCTTGAAGTGCCTGCCTTACAAATCGTAACGCCTCCTCGTTAATAGGAGCAAAACCTTCTGTGGATTTGACGCAAGCCACTAAAAAGAGCATGCGTTTCTTAGACACTTCCACATAAATAAAATTACAAATACATGGAATAAAGAGAGTTAAGGCAGACGCTACCAAAGCGATAATTTTCTTTATTCGTTCCTGGTGAGCACAAAGAGGATGAATAAGCAGGTGGGAAAGTGCGGCATGTTCTTTACACTGAATATTGGGGGGCGCTCCCACTTTCCCCATATCTACACTTGTACTCATGCTTTTCTCCTAGTTAATTTTAAAAGAAGATTTTACCACTGAAAAGCCCTTAGTTGCAAGAAATATTTTCGTTTGCCTTACATCGAGATAGGAAAGGAAAACCCAACTCTATAAATTTCCGCAGACCTAAGCGGGCCCTGGTTGACCCATCTTTTGGAGAGCTGCACAAAAAGTTCAAGAGCTTCTAGTCGATAGATATATTGTAAAGAGACTGCATTGATAGATGTGTGGATGGTACCAAAGCCACTAAAAATATGGTGGTGTGGGAAAGAAATAAGATGCGAGAACGAGCAGCGCACAGCTTGATGTGCTTGAAACGAATGATAGAGGCCAGCTTCTACTTGTCCCCATCTTGCTCTTCTCCCAACTCCGCCGCTAAGATAGGAATAGAGTTGTGTGTAGTCTTGTTCTGCCACGTAAATATGTTTTCCAAAGCCAATTCCAACTTCTCCCGCTTCTTGCGTCATTTCAAAAAATGATGGATTTTTTGCTCTTTTTTTCTGGGATTTTTCTGCTTGAAAGTATAAGGACAGGGCAAAAGGAGCGTCCTTAAGATCCGAAAAAACAAGCCGCTCTGCCCTCACGGCAATTTTTCCTGCAGATATAGAACCTGCAGCAGCTGCCGCATCTACCTGCCAGTCCGGATGGGGAGATGTGGAAAGCATCAAGATCCCTTGGGAGGTGGGATGCAAAATGGCATGGTTTTTTGCCCTGAAGTGAGGCGATATTTTTTCTAAAGAACATGAACAGCTCGACTCCAAAAAGCTTTTGGTCCAGGGGCGTGCCTCAAACGTAAAATCTGAAAAGCCATGTACACATGGCAGAAGGCAGATAACTGCAAGCATACCCAAACATCTTGAAGCAGAAGCACACATGGGTTCACCCTCGACATACAAATGGGTTGTTAAAATTATATTACCGCAGAGATCACAGAGCTCACAGAGTATTTTTTTCTTTTTCCTCTGTGAGCTCTGTGATCTCTGTGGTAAAAAATTCTACAAAACTTTCACCAACTAGATATTAGGATGCTTACTCATTCCCGCGCTGTAAAGCCATCACTCTCATCACTTCACACCTTTTGGCTTTCAAGGGCAGAAAGCTCCCTCTCAATTTCTAGCGCGGCCATGCATCCGCTTCCTGCAGCAGTGATAGCCTGTCGATACACATGGTCTTGGACATCGCCTGCGGCATAGATGCCAACTACGGATGTGCGGCACGTTCCAGGAACAACTTGGATATAGCCATTTGCATCAAGGGCAAGCTGTCCTTGTAAAAACGTGGTGTTTGGTTCATGGCCTACAGCAAAGAAAAGTCCTCCTGCTGGGTGAACAGATACTTCGCCAGATTTAAGATGCTTTATGGAAACTGAAGTGACAACTTTATCCCCTGAAACCTCTTCCACAACCGAATCCCAAAGAACAGTAATTTTTGGATGATGAAGAGCGCGATCTGCCATAATCTTTGAAGCTCTTAAGGCATCCCTTCTGTGCACAATAAACACACGAGATGCATAGCGTGTAAGATAGAGCGCTTCTTCCATGGCAGAATCCCCTCCGCCAATAATGTACAGGTCTTTGTTCCGGAAAATCGGTATAGCTCCATCGCACACAGCGCACGCAGAAACACCTTTCTGCCAAAATTCGCCATCCCGTGCTCCTTTGATATCAAGCCTTCGAGCCATGGCGCCTGTCGCAATAATAACGGAATGAGCAAAAACTTCTGTGGAACTCCCTGTTACTTTGAAAGGGCGCATAGAACAATTGATAGACTGAACATCTTCTGCCAAAATTGTGGTTCCAAATCTTTTAGCTTGCCGCTGCATTCTGTCCATAAGTTCAGGACCTGTTACTGACTCAGGAAAGCCTGGATAATTTTCCACATCTGTTGTGGACATAAGCTGGCCGCCCGCTGTTCCGGACATAAATCCTTCGAAAAGTACCGGCTCAAGCATAGCGCGAGCTGAGTAGACAGCAGCAGTATATGCAGCTGGCCCAGAGCCAATGATAACAACTTTTTTTGTCGCCATAAGAAACTCCTGTTGAGAGATGTATCATACACACCTTCTCAGAAAAATTGAATGGTTTATGAGATTGAGTGGAATGAACAGTCATTTTAAGATATAATCTAGTGGTCTCTCAGCTTTGCTTTTGTGGGTTTTTCCGCGTCAAAGGCCCTCCCCTTCGATCGATCAAAAACTGGCCAATATTACAATATGGGCACGTTTTTGATCGTCGAATCCCGGGACCTTTCACGCTGGAAAAACCTCTAAAATCAAAGCTGACTGACCACTAGGCATTTGTAAGCAGAGGGCACAACCTTTGAGCATAAAAGATCTGGTTATTCTAGGCACATCAAGCCAACAGCCTACCAGGCACCGAAGTCATGGCGGGTACCTTTTTCGATGGAACAATGAAGGACTCTTGTTTGATCCTGGAGAGGGTATTCAGAGGCAATTTATTTACGCAAATGTTGCGCCTCCCGTTGTCACCCGCATGTTCATTTCTCATTTTCATGGAGACCACTGCCTTGGCGTAGGATCCATGCTAATGCGGTTAAATCTAGATAAAGTTCCCCACCCCATCCACTGCTACTACCCAGCAGGCGGGAAAAAGTACTTTGATCGACTTCGCTATGGAACTATCTATCATGAAACGATTAAGGTGATAGAACACCCCGTGGAATATCCAGGAGGGCTGATCCATGAAGATGATACCTTTTCTATAGAGGCTAAATTTCTGGATCATGGCGTAGAAAATGTTGGCTGGAGAATTTCAGAAAAGGATTCCGTGCGATTCAGCAAAGAGAAACTAAAAGAGTTCGGTATCCTTGGGCCTGCCGTAAAGACCCTTGAAACTAAAGGGAAGATTACAGTAGGAGACCGCACAGTCAATCTAGAAGAGGTTTCCTCCTTAAAGAAAGGCGACTGTATCGCTGTGGTACTTGATACTCGTCCTTGCCGCGAGGCTCTTGAACTTGCAAGAAATGCCCGCTTGCTTCTTTGTGAGAGCACATACCTTTCTTCAGAAAAGGATCTAGCGCTTCTCTACAAACACATGACAGCAGAAGAGGCCGCCCTTCTTGCCAAAGAGGCAAATGCACACACACTCATCCTCACCCACTTTTCTGCCCGCTACCCAGATGATTTTGCCTTTGAGGAAGAAGCCAAAAAGGTTTTCCCAAACAGCTTCGCCGCCCATGATCTTCAAAAAATAGACTTCCGCGACCACAGGATTAAGGATTGATTTGCTGTTATACCCAAACATGTTGAATAAAAATGGAGAGAGAGATAGGGTACGGTGAAAATAGAATGAGGGTTCCCTCATGACCATTGATGCAGTTAGAAGAGATCTTTGCAAAAATTTTGACTTAAGCGCCGCTGCTGCTGACAACAAACAATTTTTTTCACTGGTATTTAACGAAGACATTACCGTGAATTTTGAATTAGTTCCTGGAACGAACGTTCTCTGCATGTTTGCCTATATTTGTCCTACATACACTGGGGAAAAAAATCGCTGCATTTGCAAAAAAATAATGTCTAAAAATACGTATGGAGAATGTTTTGGAAATCTGATTGTGTCTCTATCCGAAAAGGAAAACATGTTCATCATTTCTCGGAAATTTGATCTTAGTAAGTATGAAAAGGATGATTTGTTAGCTGAGCTTCAAACCATGCTCTCTGCAATCCGAGACATAAAAAAATTGTGTCAAGAATGTTTAGAAAATCCTGAGGATATAAGCTCCAAGCCTTCCCAAGAGGGAATAGTGGGGGGGAGTTTTTTAAAAATCTAGATGAAAAAGGTATCATATGGAACCAGGTGAAGTCTCTGGAACCCACCTACAGCCCGCTCTTCCGCCAATAAAGGGGGAGGCTCCTAAGGTAGAACCATATGAAACTCCGAAGCTTTCTAACGAAGCTGAAGTGAAAGGAAAACCATCACAAGTAGAGGTTTCTTCTGTTCGCGTTTCTACCCCTCAAATGGCTGAAGAGGCTGCTGTTGATTATTTCAAAAAAACAATTGCAAATATGAGAGACCACGCCTCTACAATGTTAGCTGAGGGACAGAAGATTCCAGATGTATTTGATTTCATTACAGGAAATTACACATCGTTTTTGAGTGCAGCCGCAAAATTGGCGGAGAAGACGTTGGCCGCCAAAGGGAAAGCTTGTCCCACAGCATATGCCATCGGCGGACTGGGATCTCTCGCACGCGGCGAGGTCAGCCCTTTTTCGGATCTCGATTTCATTTTACTCGTTCAAGAAGATACTCCTGAGATCCGTAAGTATTTTGAAGAACTTCTTGGAACAATGAGATCCATTATACTAGGACTGGGTGAGCCAGGAGGACAACGAGGCGGCATACAGTTCTGTACTGGAGGTCTCAATCCTGTTTATATAAAAACAGAAACAAAACGCCAAGAGAAGGGAGGCTCACCTCAACTCCTAGGAACGCCAAGCGATATGGGTTCAAGAGCGCTGAGGACCTATAGAGACCGAGGTGAAGTGACTAATCCGTCAGCGCCGCTACCTAGCATCGTTGTTGCTCTACAACAAGTGGGGTTTGTTCATGGAGATCGTGCCTTGGTAGAGCAATTTGTCAAGGAAAGAGATGTGGTATATAGCGGAAGAGATCCAGGGGAAGTCGCAACGATTCGCCAGAAAAAAGGGTTAGAGTTCATGCAGTCGGGTGCGACGCATCTTGAAACAATTGGTGATTTGGAGAAAGTTCTTCAGAAAGATATGGGCTATATCGATATCAAAACAACGCTTCTTCGCCCGATTCAAGGAACAATACTTGGGTTGTGTATCTATTATGGTATTGAAGAAACAAATACTCTCAAAGCAATTGATTTACTGGTTAAAAGAGATATTATAAACAAGGATTTTGGAAAAAAAATTAAAGACGTATACTGTTTCGGCGGTCAAATTCGCCTGAAGGCCCAACTAGCTGCTAAAGAAGAGGTTGACAAGGTTGTGGCGGGAGGAGAGGCAAGGCCTAAAGACTATCAGCTAACCCCGCAAGAAAAACTAACACTTGCCGATTGTCACAGAACTTTGCTAGCTTTACGCCTTGCAAACAATAAATTTAATCAAACCTCAGGACAAGTGAAATCTTTCCGTTGAGAGAAAAAAAAGGAGCCTTTCCTATATGACCCAAGAAATGAATACCAGTGCTCAAGCATGGGGGAGAGCCTTAGCCTCATCAAATCCTCAAGACCTATCTACCCTTTTTCCTGCAATTGTGGATGACTTGGCAGAAGGATTAAAACAGGAAAACCACGCCGTGTTACAAAAAGTTCAAGACCTATATACTCAAACAATCCAGACCCCTTTTTCCCAGCAAAGTTCTGACTTTCAGCAAAGTGCTGTTGGAGCTACCAAAGACTTAGTCGAAGGCCTAAAAATGGCTTCAGAAGGATTTTTTGAGTTTAATGAAACAAATACGCCTAAAGCAATATCATATGACGAACAATTGAACCTAATTCAATCTAACTTCTCAAAAGGCAATATTTCTGAGGCAATGGAATTATTTAAAACCCTGTGCGGGATGATGCTTCATAATAAATTAAATGTAGACAGTTTTGCTGATATGCGCCTTGAGCCGTCACGTATTAACCAGCGCATTTGTAATTGGTCGTCAGCATTGGGGATGCTTTATAGAGCCGTAAAATAGGTTTTTTCTTTTCCTCAAAAGTTCGATTAGGGACTAAAAAAAATACCCCCAAAACCATCTGAAAAGGGTTTTGATTCTTTGTCGGAAAGTGGGAAGAAAGGAAGAATGAACCAGACACCAAGCCATGGAGGCCAAAATACCTTTAAGCTCAATCCTGCGCTTACCTATGTTTGCTACAGCGCATTTATCGCCGATGATGGCCATCTTTCCCTTATCATAATAATGAAAAGGCGATGTCTGCTTGCCATCGATAGTTCTTAAAATATTTGCCGCGGCTAACGCTCCGCACTGCTTTGCCACGGTACCTAGTTGCGGCAAAAAGGATCCATCTTCAGCTCGCATGTTGGCACAGTCTCCAATTGCATAAATGCCTGGGAACCCTTTCACAAAAAAGTCTTTTTCTACTTCAACTCTTCCTCCTTTGCCAAGGGGAAGTCCTGTTCTTTCAACGAGAGGAGCAGCCCTAACACCTCCTGCCCAGATAACCGTTTCTGTCTTTATGATGGAACCATCAGCAAGCAAAATGTGATCAGGAAAAATCTGCTTTACGGCACGATTGAGGCAAAGATGAACATGACGTCTTGTCATTTCTTGTTCAGCATACTCTTGAATGCCTTTGGTGAAGGGCGCAAGAACAGTAGGCAAAAAATCAACAAGATACACGCCTGATTTTTGTATTGATGCAAGAGAGAACGTTTTAGGGAAAGCTTTTAAGATGATATCTGAAAGGCTTCCAGCAAATTCGGTACCAGTTGGCCCTGCACCAACAACGACAAAATTCAAAATGCCTTGCTCTATAGATGCAGGATCTTTATCCGCCGTTTCGAAAGCATTCAGAATTTGCTGCCGTATACTGTATGCCTCATCCAACGTATAGAGAGGATAAGAATACTCCGCAGCCCCTGGAACACCATAAAAATTGGGCTGCGATCCAACTGCTAAAACAATGATATCGCCAGTGAAACTTTTGCCATCAGCGGTAAAAACAGTCCTTGCGCTTGGATTAATGGAAGTTACTTCCGCAAGCTTAACATCTACATTGGATTTATTCTGAAAAATGGTTTGTAGCCGTGTTGCAATATCGTTTACACCCAGCTCGGACGTTGCCACCTGATAAAGAACCGACTTAAATTCATAATAATCAACTTTATCCAAAAGTGTTACGTGTACATCAGATCTTCGAGCAAGTTTCTGAGCACAGCTCAGCCCAGCTATTCCGCCACCCACAATAATCACCTGCTTCATAACGCCTCCATTTTC
>PMZB01000170.1 GCA_003170575.1 Chlamydiia bacterium
TCTCTAAGGACAACAACGGCATCTATCCAGTAGGTAAGGCCTGTTTTTTTAATTGACGGGCACCAAAACGAGGAGCCAAAAGAGTGAGTAGGGTCGGAATAAAAATTTTGAAGCTCTTTCTTAAGAAAATAATTAGGATCACTTTCTGGATCTTTTTTGGAAGAGATCCCTGGAAGAAAGGCAGAAATTAGTATAAGAGCTGCTACCCCAAAACCTGCGATGTAAAAACCTTTATTCTTCATGAAACATACCTTAAAGAGTGGAAAAGATTTAATTTGTTGTTAATGATTCCCAAACATGAGTAAGCCTGTAAAGAAAAATAAACCGACAGCAAAGAACAAGGGCAGAATACCATAAATGAAAGCTTTCCCATGTTCCTTGTTTGAAAAACTTGACCACATTAGAGTCATTCCAAGGGGAAATAGAACAATAACAGGTGATGCGACGCACAAATAGACCCAGAGAATAATATTTTGTGGATCGAATGGGTGAAAAACTAATTCACGAACAACGGCGGTAAGGAAAAGAGCAGCTCCACCAAGAATAAATGTGNNTTTCGACTAAGCGATGTTATTTTTTTATATTGATCTTGATCGTCCATAACTGCTTACACTCATTTATTTTCTTTTAAAAATTTTACCGCATCATCATATGTCTCTTCGTGCACAAGCACAAGCCTTTGGCCTGCATCAGAGGTGTAATATTTGAAGAGAGAATTAGAAAACTGGATTTCTGAGATATAGGGAGAGGCTTGTCTATTGATTGCTTCATCCCAAAAGGAAATACGAAAAGCTACATGTCGTGGCTCTGGAATGGTGGCTCGATCTTTATTGTTGGGGTCATTGCTCCTTTTTTTCATCTCATCTAGAGTCTCTTTATCTTTTTTTAGGAGATCTAGAAAATCTTGGGCACAGTTTGCGGCCAAAAGATGGGCTTCCTCAAAAGGTATTTTCTGTCTGCCACAAACAGCAAATGTGAAAATTTGTTTCATAAAGCTGCGATCATCGACGCACCCCGTGAGCAGAGGGAGCAAATGGTGTTGTTGAGCAAATGTGTGCATGAATGAAATCACTGTGTGTTTGTAGGGCATTCCCAATAGGTCGTAGGGTAAGGAAACAATTTCCGCTTCTTTTTGAGGGAGGGGAGATCTCTCTACAAAGGGAGAAAAATAAGGTTTCAGGGATTGGATCTCTGTGAGTGGCTTCATAAAAAGAGGTTTATATAGCCCTTCCCCAGTTGGTACAAGGGCCAGAAAATTCATTTTCCCATCTGGCTCAAGGATGATTGAAGAAAAATGATCAGCGGGCCAAGGTTCATTTTGTTCATCTCTCAGGCCTACCTCCAGATGAATTGAATTTGGGGTCAAAGGAAATTCATCAAGATATGGCCTGATATAAGGTATAGAGTTTAGCTGGTTTTGGTACTCGCTAAAAATTTCAGCATACTTTTTTTCAGCATCTGAAACAGTTGAATAAGAAACGCCTTTCAGAATTTCAAAAGGTTCAAACACTGCTGTCAGGCCGATTCGTTCAAGCGCTGGAGACCACATTCTTACTGGATAGGCTTGGGGTTCTTTTGAGCGAAAGTTTTCAAGCTGTTTTTCCAACCACATGGTTAAGAAATCTTGGGGAATCCTGAAATTTTGTTTTCTTGAAGTACCTGCATCAAGTGATTGCGTACCATCTCCTTCAGGCTTTCCAGAATCAAGAAACTTCATAGCTTGATCAAAGGTCTCCTGATAAAGTGGAATAAGATTTTGTCCTTCGTCTGATGTGAAATATTGAAATTTAGAATTTTGAAACCGAATTTCTGCAATAAAAGGCGATGCTTGCCTATTAATTCCTGCATCCCAAAAAGAAATACGAAATGCAATGTGGCGCAATTCTGGGATGGTTGCTGACTCGTCAAATAAGTGAGCACCTCGTTTTTTCATAAAGTCCAAACTTGCTTTGTCGTGTTGCAAAAAGGAGAGAAACTCTTTCGCGCCCTCTGCAGCTATTTTGTGCGCACTACCAAATTCCAATTGTTCTTGGCTCCAAAGAGCAAATCCAAAGACTATTTGATCACCCTCCGCCTCCCCAATCCTTCCTAGAGTAAGAGGAAAAAAATGATGTCGTTTGGAAAACGAATCAGTGAAAGTTAGAATGGACTTCCAATAGGAAGGGTCTGATTTATCTAATTTAAGAGGTGGCATTTTTACATCTTCAGAAGACAAAATTGTTTTTGGTGCAAACGGTTTGAAAAATGGCTTGAATAAATCCGAGTCAGCAATGGGTTTGGTGGCTATTTGTTTATATCTTTCCTTAACCTCAGGGGCGAAGATAAAGAACTTCAGCTGTTCATCTGGTTCCATATGCACAGATGAGAGATAAGGGGAGATTAGATGGCGTCCCTCTGGGGTTTTGAAATGAATCGACAACGAAAATGATCGAGGAGTAATTGGAAACTCTGCTAAGAAAGGTCTAATCTGAGGGATGGAATTTAATTTCTGCTGAAAATTGCTATAGACCTCGGCAAGCCTTTCTTCTGCTTTTCCCTTATCTGTAAATTTTTCCCCCCTTAGATCTATAGCGGGGTCAAAAGAGTAAGTTAAGCCTGTAGTCTCAAGAACAGGGTGCCACCATTTCGAAATTGGGGAGGATATTTCATTTGAATAAAAACTTTGTAGTTGCTGGTCCAATAAGGTATTGAGGGGATGCTCGGGAGTATCTTGGGGAATTCTGGTATAAACAAAAATTGCCCCCAAGATTATAGCAAGATAAGTAAGTAAAAATATAAGCCTAGTCACTGAATAATCCTTGATTTTCTATAGCATCTTTTAAAGCATCTTGATAAGAAGGTCCTGCAAAAGCATGAGCTGAAAATGTATTTTGCCATTTACCGCAAGTAATAACCTTCCCTCTTTCGCTTGGACGAAGATACCCAAGGCCTGAAATCCAATCCCCGCGGGCACGGTAATTTAGAGCTTCTGGATAATAAGATGGAGAGCCGAAGGTCACCACTTTGCCTATATAATTTTTGTATTCTCCATTCTTCTGAAAACTGTAACCAGACAATGAATTATGGCATGTCATACCTCCCTGACTGTGCGGGATTTGCTCAATGGTTGCTGCTACATTATAAGTAGATAACATTTTACATGTCTCTACAAACTTGTCCCCTAATACTTTGTCGGCACCAGTTCTGTATCCTAACCATTGACAAGCTGCTTCAACAACATCAAAAAAAAGACCATTACTTGGATTATGACAAACAAGTAGATTTTCGCAGCGATCTCCTGCTGCATTTTTAACTCCTTCTGCCTCTTCGTATGCTTCTACTCTTGTGTTGCCTATGCCATTCCAAAACGCACCAATGCGAGCTCCCAAATTTTCTCCTTTATGCTTTTCACAAAATTCTTTTAAAGTTTCGCCGTTCAGCAATCCTACCGAAGGATCTTCGAATTCTCCCATTAACTCGCGGTTATTAACAGAAAGAGCGACAACACCTGAGCCTAGTACAGTGGGAGGTTCATTTTTGTTGGCGTAACTTTTGCGTTCATCATACTTGTTAATGAACTTCAACTCATCGGAAATATAGGTTTCTATTGATCCACGTACACATCCTTCATGAAGAGTACTCCAGAATCCTTTTCCTCCACAGGGCTCTTCATTGAGCCCAAATAGATCATAAAAAGTGAGGGGATTATTTTTGACGTAGGCATAAAGGTTGGGGCCGTCGGTGAAGCCGAGGGGGTCGGGGGTGAGGAAGCGGCCTAAAGGTGCAGAGTAGTAGCGTTGGCCGAAGAAGATGAAGTTGGTTTCGGGGTCTAGGCGTTTGCTGGCGAAGTGCCAGGGGTTGGAGGAGGTTCCGAAGGTGTGTTCTTCGCCGAAGGCGGAGTAGCGGTAGGTGATGGTTGGTTGTTTGGTGGTGGTGTTGAGGAGGACCGTGATGTTGCCGCGGTGGTCGTGGAGGGGACAGAAGAGTTGGCCGTCGAGCTCAAGGGCAATGGAGGCGCCAAGTTCTGCACCTTTGCCGAGGCCGAGCACACGAAACTCTTTTATGGTGTTGTCGGCAGAGGTGGAGCCAACTTCGCGGCGGTTGAAGAAGAGAAAGCGAAGGAAGGAAGTTTGTTGCCAGGAGGAGTTGGTCCAGGCGAAGGTCTTTTTGAAAAGGCGTCTGTGGGATGCGTCATAGCCATATTCTGTGCGGGAGAGGGTGGGTTCTTCAACGGCGGTGAGGCGGTCTAGGGCATCGTAGGAGAGAAGGAGGGTTTTGCTTGGGGTATGCATTTCAATGGGGTTTCCATTTTTGTCGTAGGTGAATGTGGTGTCGGGTGAGGAGAGAAGCTCATTCAGGGAATTTACATCATAGGTTGCATCATCCTTTTTAAGCCGATTGCACAGGGAATCATTTTTATAGGAGATATCAAACAGTCCATGCTCTTCGATGAGCTGGTAGAGGTCATCATACTTGAACGTTGAGGTGACTTCTCCTTGGGGGTCTGTGGAGGTGATTTCGAGTAAATTTCCTGCAGCGTCGAAGTTTGCGCAATTTTCTTCGTAGTGAGGGGAGGCGAGGCTTGAGAGGCGTTGGAGTGCATCCCAATGGTACTGAAGGGTGCCGCAGGACTGGATCAGGGAACTTTGTGTGACGTGGCCGACTAAATCAAATGCATCATAGCGATGCACGTAAAGGTCTTGCGAATTATCTGTGCGGGCGATTTCATGGAGCCTGCCGGAGAGGTATCGGTAGGCGATTGAGATATTGGTCCCAAAAGAGGCAGTTGTGATTCGGTCCAAACGGTCATAGGAAAAGTTACTCTCTATACCTGTTCCCATCGAATCTTTGACAATCCGATTATGGTGGTCGTAGGTTTTCTTGTGGGTCATTTGGAGCTTGGAGTCGGTTACAGAGAGAACGTTGTCGTTAAGATCATACTCGTAGGTATAGTTGACTGACTCGTCCGAGGCGTGCATCTGACTTAATCGACAAAACGGGTCGTAGGTATGGTGAAGGGATACTCCGTTTGGCTTGGTGATTGTGTCGATAAGTCCGCCTGGAAAGTAGGTGTAAGAAGTTTTCTTCTCTTCAGGCAGGCCTGGCTGTTCAGTACACGTTTCTATAAGGTCGGCTGAGGTGTAGGTCCACTGAATTATGTAATCGTGAAGGAAAACTCCGTTTGCGTAGATTGAGTGGGTTTCCTTGCGTTTATTTCCCTTTGGGTCGTAGCGAAAGACAATTTTGCTCAAAAGGGTATTAGAAGAGGAACGGCGCTCAAGAGTGTCGACGCGGTCATATGCATCAAAGATTTCGTAGGTTTTGTTGCCCATGGGGTCGATCGTTTCTTTTCTCAGCACAGTTTGATTGAGGTCATTTTTCCAGGTGTAGTCATAGTTGAAGAGGGTGGCATTTCCTAAGGCGTCAATATGCTTTGCAGGGAGGCCAAGGCTATTATATTCAATCCGATCGGTGGAAAAGGTTGCTGAGGCAGTGTAGGTAAGTGTTTTTGTTTTGTGGTCAAGAATGTTGTACTCATATTTTTGCAAAGAAAGCAGTGTGCCGTCTGAATGCTCTGATCGCTCTTCCATCACTCGGTCAAAAAAGTCATATTCTATATATGCTGCAATCCAGGAAGCATCATTTTCAAAACTCTTGGTGCAGTGCTTTCTTCCAAGTGAGTCGTATTCAAATCGGATCTTCTTTCCTTCCTTTTCTTCCTGAATAACCCTTCCAGCGGCATCGTAGGAAAGAGTGGTGACTATGCCCATAGGGTCGGTCGAGGATGTTTCATGAAATGAAGAGTAGGTGTGCAGAGTTACTTTGGTGCCTGCCACCGTGATTTTTGTTGGGCGGTTCAGAAAATCATACTCATATTCAGTGAGCGTTCCGTGACGATCCCATTTTTTTGCTACCGTACCATTTCTATGGTACTGCGCTTTTTCTGTGGACCCATCTGGGTAGGTAATAAGGCAGGGTTTTCCGCGGATTGTGTGCTCAAATGTGGTTGTGCGGCCATTGCAGTCGATAATAGATGTAGGAGAGTTAAGGGCGTCGTAGCTTTTATGTTCCGAGGGAGTTACCTTTGTGCCGGTTGCGTCTACCATCTCAGGATAGGAAATGGAGCGTGGGCGCTTGAGGCCATCATAGGAAAGGTTTGTCACTCGGCCCATGGGGTCAGTGACAGCAACTTTGTTGCTTGCTTTATCATAGGAATATTGAGTTGTGAATGCAGGGCCGTTTTCGTGGACGGAGATCTCCTTAATCAGCCGGTTAGCCTTGTCATACACATACTCTGTATGCATTCCGGATCCAACAAGCTCTTCCCGAATCTTGTTACAGTTTTGGTCATAGGAGAAGAGATACTCTTTTCCTGCAGAATGGCGTTTATTGGTGAGGTTTCCAAGGTCGTCATAGGTGTACTGAGTGTGGTACTGCTCTTTTTTATGCGCATCAAAAAGAGTTTCCTTGGTAACCCGGCCAGCTTTGTCATATTCGTATTCGACCTTTTTAAGGAGTACCTCTTTGCCAGAAGGCAGATCAAGATAAAACTCCTCTATCTCTTTTGGCTGGCCTACCCCATGTCCCTCTTTTCCTCGGACAGGCGTGACATAGGTACTATGCCGCTCAGTTACATTTTTCAGGTCTTTTTCATGAGGGCTTGAGCCGTCGTCAATTATTTTCTTTACAAGAACAGCGTCACTATCATACTCAAAAAACTCGCGTATGCGTATGTGATCTTCCTTTTTTGTGAATTTTGCCTCTACGAGATTGGTGTCTTTTTTGTACTCGTAAGATATCTCTGGGCCATTTTCTTCGCTTTCCTTCTTGACCATGTGGAACTGATCTTTGTAGAAGGAAAAGTACTTTTTATACGATTCAACATCTCCCTCAGGCTTACCTTCGTCGTTGAGCGAGAACTTTTTTGTGCCTTGGCCGGTTAAATTTCCATAGAGGCGCTCTTCGGTCACATTTCCATAGTTATCATAGGTGTACCGCGTACACTTTATCGCTTTGCCATCTTGCTTTATCGCTTTAGCAAGAAGATGTCCTTCATCGCTGTCATCGCGTTCGCCGCGGGCAAGGTGTTCGTGCTCACCCCAGAAGAACTTTTCTTCTCGTAAAATCTTTCCTTTGTGATTATGTCGTTCAATGGTTTTTAGTCGTTTTCTTGATGAGTAGTAGTACACGCTTCTGTAGTCATTTGCATCAAAGACCTCTGTCTTATTCTCGTGGGGGTAATATTTAAACCGGAACAGCGTAACTTCTTTATCATCTGGTCCAACAGGGCCTTTTTGTTCTGTTACACGGTCTTTGTCATCATAGTAGATTTTGAGGTACCTTCCGTCCGGATATCCTACGTAGGAGAGAAGATAGGGAGCTTTTTCGCCATGCGTGTAATAGTAGCGCAAGGTGGGGTGATCGCTGGATGTAATTTCTGACATAAGCGGGCAGTGGCGGACCTTTCCATGTGAGTGAAGCTCATACGTGTATGTCACTTTTTTCCCATTGGAGGACTCGATCTCAACTTTTTTGTGTTTATTGTCACAATCGATTTTAAGCTTGCCAAAGGTATGCTGGTGGCTGAAATTTTCTGCTTTAATCTCTTTCAATATGTGGCCAAAAATATCATTTTTGGTGTAGTCGAACATGAGCTTATTGCCAGAAGGACGTCTTTCCTGGTGGATATACATGCCTTCTTCAAAGTTTACGGTTTTAAAATAGTTCCTTTCTGTGCCATCGCACGTTGTCATGTCCCATTCGACCTCAAGATACCGCCCTACATCATTGTTGTATCGCCAGTGCCCTTTCGTATGCATTTTGGTATTTTTAAGATTAGTTCGTGCCGAAATCTCACCAGTTCCAGTATTTGTTAAGCCTTTGTGAATAGTGTCTGGGTCAAGGTAGAAGTCCATTTCTTTTAATTCAGGCTTTGCTGAACAAGAAATAAGAGATCCTCCATCTTCATCTGCAACCGCATAGACAAAAGCATCCTTGTCATTTGATTTAGAAGCTTTTTTATCCATGATTTCCGCGGCTCTATCAGAGACAGGCATTCCCTTAATAATCTGGGCGTAATTGGAGGTCATGCCTATGCCGAACAACCAGGTGTAGCCTACATTCTGGCTGTTATAGTAGCGCACCATGGAAAGGGGAGTAGGGCCCTCAAAACTCAGGTCAACTGTGGGGATAAGCAGATTCCCAAAAATCGTGTTCACGTGGTTCACAAATGTAGAAGGTTGGGCTTCTGCTGTGACGGTAACATCTTTTTCAGAGATCTTTTCAGTGCTGTCTGGAGTAGGGCCTTTACGGTGAACAGAATGGTGATGAGGAGGGTTAGCTGCGAGTGCATGCACTGAAAAAAGCACAAGAATTTGCAAAAGCAAGCTTCTCAAAGGTCCCCCTCCACTTCTTTAGCAAACCTAAGCTAGTCTAGTTTTGGTAAAAAAGGGAAGAGGATTTTGCGAAATTACAGAAGGCCTAAAGCTCGAGGATCTGACTGACCTCGTTTCAGATTCGCAATTAGATTTTGTAAGGCACTTTCTATTGTTTCTGGCAGCCTGACGCCAATAATAAGTCGTTTTTCTCTTTCTTTTTTCTCTTGTTCTTGGAAAAGGTTAACCAAGGCTTTCGCGCCTTCATCTGTCATATCTGAAATATAAAGCTCGAGTAATTGAACTGTAGAGTTTCGTACTGCTGCTATAATTTGGTTAACACCCGAATCACCAATTTCGAAAAAGTCGATGCTAAATCTTCTCATGCTTTGATTTTTTCGCAGCCCTTGTGCAATTGGTGCAAAATCTAACTTTGTCTTTGCTTTTCCTGAATAGTGTTCCAGTATAGAGAGCGATACATGTGATACAACTTTCGATCTTTCTAAAAAACGGCCAAGTCCTACTGGGATTTTTTCAATGAAATCATCGCCGCGTATACTTAAAGACTGAATTTTTGGAAGAGCTGCATCGGCAAGTTCTTCCATTCCAGGTAATAATATTTTTGTTTCATCGTTCTCAAGATTTGTCCGCTGGTTAAAGAAAGAAGTGATATTTACAACATTGCTTAAGTTTTTGGAGATTGGCTCCATCCCTTTTCGTTGCTTTTCCACTAAAGTCTCTTTTGCATTGATAAGCCAATATAAGGCTTCAGAAGAATGGGCATCATTCAATCCCAAGCAATAGCATGCAATCGCGCTCAGTGTCTCAACTTCTTCAGATTGTATAGCTTCATTTCCAAAAGATTGCCGGAATGCAAAGTCGTCAACATTTGGGGGAAGCTCTGGAAGCCTTCCTAGTGATAAAGACGTCATATTTTTACCTCTACTTTAAAGTTATATCAAACAATTGAACATTTGAGTTATGAAATGCCAAGGAGTTCTGGCTTATCCAAAAACAGAATTGGCTGGAATATATTGTGGCG